>JACQEZ010000001.1:300000-492069 GCA_016200325.1 Candidatus Manganitrophaceae bacterium | reverse complement strand
TCACCCACGCTTGCCCGTCGAGGCCGGCCTGCTCTTTCTTGGCGGCTACCAAGGTGAGATATTCATAATCCTCGATCCCCTCTCGAAGCATCTTCAGACGGATGCTGGGGATCGGAATATGGTGGGTGCCGCCGATCTTGTCGGGGCGGCCCGGATAGAAGTAAGTGCCGTCCCCATTGCCGGTGAAGTAGTAGATGTTCTTCCACGGATCATTGGAAGCATACGCATAGGCATAGACCGTCTCAAAGTAGAGCTCGGTGGTGGGGCCGGGAGCGGCAAATCCGATCTGATATTGGTAAGTCAGCCACTCATAAGCACGGCTGTAGATCGCCGGAAGGTCGGCCATGGGGGTGGGATATCCGGTCTCGGAGCCGCCGCAGCCGTGGCTGCCGCAGGCCTGATACCACCAGAGCTCTTTGCCGGCAGAGATAATCGCATCGTAGCTCTTGCGAAGATTCGTATTGAAGGGAAACCCTCCCGTCGGCTTCCCCTGCATCCAATTGTTCGGAACCGTCCAGATGTCCAGATAGCGGGTGTAGTTGGAGATCCCCAGGTAATGGGTGAAGCAATCTTCGGCTGCTTGCCGGCTGGTCGTTACCATCAGTGGAATATCGATCACATTGTCTTTGAAATATTTTGCTTTCTTATAGGCATCCGACCATTGGGTCGAAGCGGCCCCACTGTAACTCTGGTCACATCGCCGGACCCCGCCCACCAAGGGATAGGGAGGTTCATCCCAGAGGTAATAAAAGAGTTGGGATTTCCAGCCATTGTTGATGAAATGCTGGATGTAATCTCGATAGTACGCTACCGTTTGAATAGGGGTGGTATTGATGACAGTTCCATCCCGCATCCGGGCCCGGTTAACCTTCGCACCTGGCAGCTTCCCATTGGGAAGCAGATTCGGATTCCCTCCCGAGAGGAACTCCGGATAGCGCTGGTTGCAGCTCGTTGAGATCGCCGGGAGCGACCAGTTGATTTTACCGAGGCTGCTGCTCCAAGCCGGGGCGGGCCAGATGACATTGTCATTTGAGAGACGATGGAGGAGCATCTCTTTCGTATAGAGGCAAATCATCTCCCAATACTTCGCATCGGAGACGTCCCTCGTCCCATAATGGCCCGAGGCGGTCTCTCCTATTCCGACAGCGTAGGCTGTCTTTAAGCTGGGAATGGAGGGGAGATCGAAATTGCGAACGGTCAGCTGAACGGGGATCTTGGCGGCGACCGTTGATCCAATAGTGACCTGTGCTGTTCCTTTATAGAGGCCGGCGGGGGTACCCTGCGGGACATAGACATCGACCCAGACCCCTTGCTTTCGGCCGGCAGCCACATTGAATGGAAAGGCCGGCGTTGTCTCCCCCGGCATCCGGCGAACCTCTCCAAAGTACTCATCGACCTTCGGAACCAGTCCGTCCGGCCAGAGTCCCGGTTTGGCCTCCGAGGAAGAGAGCTTCGTGGAGACGATCGAAATATAATGCTCCCGATAGATCACGATATTCTTCGGCCGGCCGCTCACCAGCGCGGTGATGACGTTTCCTTTACCGTCGCTCAGATCCCCAATGGTAATGTCTACTTGTGAGAGAGCCGTGGCTGCGGGCGCGGCAATGAAGATCTGGAACGGCTCAAACTCGTTGCGGGCGGCAGAGATCGTTACTCCCCCCCGGCTACAGCCACTGGCGGTACAGAGATCCACTTCGGAGGGGATCGGATCTCCCGTCGTCCCGCCGTTGTCTTGTCGGAGCTTTACCATCCCGGTATCCCACCAGATTGTCTGCGCCTCCGCAATACCGATGGTAAGTAAAAAAGAACTGATCAGAATAGCCCATTTCATAGATACGCTCCTTTACCTCATCCTTGAAGTAATATAGACAACCGAATGCAAGCGTACCAAAAAGGGATCTATCGGCCATAGGGTACACGCTCTAATTTACATACAAATATTACCTAGATGAGTTTTGATCATTACTCCTAGGCATATGACTTAAATAATTGGACTGAAATTTTATTGGGAGGGTATGATAAAGAAAAATTAAAACGGAGAGTTAGAGAGGTTTTTTAGAATTAAGCTTTCAGGTTACAAATGGAGGAAAAAAACAAACGCGAGCCGGACGCTCCCTTAAGGGAGCGTCCGGCTCGCGTCTCAGCTGTGATTATTTGGTTGTGGCGAGGCCGGACAATCCACCGATGAGGTATTTTAGATCATCATCCTCAAAATGAAGCCCGGCACCGACATAGAGGGTGTTGATCTGTCTGTTGAGGATCTGATCATAGCCAGCCTCGAAGTTGATGTATTTGAGGAGCGTGTAGGCGGCGGATACCTTCATGTGAGCACGCTGCGACGCCGGATCGTCACTGTTGAAATCCCAGATGTCGAAGCTGACTCGGGCGTTGTTGCCTAACAGAAAATAATCGGCCCCGGCGCCAAATGTATTTTCGACCAGCCCGACCCGCAGACCGAGGTTGGAAATTCGTTTTCCGAACATCGCGGAGAACTTTAACCGGCGTTGGGTCTTCAGGTCGGTAATGGTGCTCGGCACCCCGTCGACCGTGATCACCCGGGTCGTCTTGGTGACCCGGCCTCGCGGATCGTCGACCACTTCCAGAAGGTAGAACTTATCGGCGCGCGGTTGAAATTGTACCGTGAAATAGCCTTTGTTCTCTTTCTCTTGAAGCTGATATTCATCACGGAAGCCAACAAAGGTTCGAAACCGCTCGATCCGGCCGAGCGTATTGCTGAGCCCTTCCAGGGCGGTGTTGAGGTTTTCATAGGCGGTGTCGTCGGTGAAGAGCTTGCCGATCGTCCCCTCGCCCCGTTCCACCTTCTTGGTCAGGTTTTCAACCCCTTTGAGGGAGCCGCCGAGGTCATCGAGAGAACGGGTCAGCTTCTGATAGGCTTCATCATCGTTGATCAACTTTCCAAGAGTTCCTTCGCCCCGTTCCACCTTCTGGGCCATCCGGTTGAGGCTCTCCACAAGCTGATTTCCCTGGTCTTTGAGCGACCCTGAAAACGACTCGAAATTGGCGATCGACCGGCTGAGCGGGTCGCGATTGGCCTGAACCCATTCGTTGATCCCTTTCGTCAGCCCCTTGGCATTCTCCAAGACCTCTTTCAGGTTTTGTTTCCCCTCCGCGCTCGCAAGGACATCCCGAAGCGAGGTGGTTACCGCCTTCACGTCGTCGGCGATGCTGGAGAACCGCGTCATCAAATTTTCCAGGTCCGCGGCCGCCTCTTGGACCGGCAATACATCGCCCTCCTTCCAGAAGTCGTTTTCTTTTCCGGGGACAATCTCCACATAACGGTCCCCAAGCAGTCCCTCCGACCGGACGGCGGAATGCCCCCCTTTTCTGATCTTGACGGTCGGTTGAATCCGGAGGGTGACTTTGGCTCCCCCTTCGACCAGTTGGATCGTTTCGACCTGCCCGACCTCCACCCCGGCCACCCGAACCGGCGCCCGCTTATCGAGACCGGAAGCGGTGCTGAAGGTCGCAGTGAGGTGATAACCCTTTTCTTTGAAAAAAGAGAAACCGCCGACTTTAAATGTCATGTAAGAGAGAAGAGCGATCGCGAGAAGGACGGCGACGCCGACCTTCGCTTCCGTGGTAAATCCCTTCAAAGAATCTCCTGAGTTAAAACAGACGTCGCGTTAAAGAGAAATCCAACATCCGTTCGGTTCGATCCGGCGCTCGCCGATTCTATGACTTTTATTCAACGCCCGCCACTTTGATCGGACCGGTCGCACTTCCGGTAATAAACTGCCGGACGACCGGGTTCGGGCTGTTTCGGATTTCGTCGGGGGTTCCAACTTCCAAGATTTTCCCCTCATAGAGCATCGCAATCTTGTCGGCGATCTTATAGGCGCTCTTCATATCGTGGGTGATCGTGACCGACGTTACTTTGAGCTGGTTGTTCATTTTGGAGATGAGGGTATCGATCACATCGGTCATGATCGGATCGAGTCCGGTGGTCGGTTCATCATAGAGAAGGATCTTCGGGTCCATCGCAATGGCCCGTGCCATCCCAACCCGTTTCTTCATCCCCCCGGAGAGGTAATCCGGCATCCGGTCCTCGATCCCTTTTAATCCGACCATCAATAACTTCTGCCGGGCGATCTCACGGATCTTTTCATCCGGTAGTTTGGTATGCTCTCTTAAGGGAAACCCGACGTTCTCCCCTACGGTAATGGAATCAAAAAGGGCCGCCGATTGAAACACCATCCCAAACCGCTTTCGAAACTGATTTAACTCTTTCTCCGGGAGGGTGATGATGTCGGTCCCGTCGACCAAGACCTGACCGGAATCGGGCTTCATCAGGCCGATGATATGTTTGAGAATGACGCTCTTTCCGGTTCCGCTTCCGCCGATGATCACCATGTTCTCGCCGGTTTCGATCCGAAGATGGACCCCGCGCAGAACATGATTGTCACCAAAGCTCTTTTTAAGGTCGACCAACTCGATCATTGCGAAATCACCCGGCTAATAAAGAAAGGCCGTTAAAAAATAATCGGAGATCAGAATCAGCATCTCCGAGACAACGACGGCGCCGGTGGTCGCGCGGCCGACCCCTTCGGCTCCCCCCTCGCTATTAAAGCCTTTGTAACAGCTGACGGTGGCAATGAGGGTGCCGAAGACCGCGGACTTTAAGATCCCTCCCCAGATATCGTTCGGCTGAAGATATTGAATCGTCCGCCGGATGTAGATGCCGGGATTCGCCTCCAACATCTCGACCGAGATCAGATATCCCCCGATAATTCCGATCAGATCGGAAAAAACGGTCAGCATCGGGAGCATCAGCATTCCGGCGATCAATCTCGGGGTGATCAGATAGTTCACCGGATTGACCGCCATCGTCGCAAGGGCGTCGATCTGCTCGGTTACTTTCATCGTCCCCAGCTCGGCCGCCATCGCCGCCCCGGCCCTCCCGGCGACGATGAGTCCGGTCAGCACCGGGCCGAGCTCTCGGCTCATCGAGAGGGCCACGACCGTTCCGACGAGCCCCTCGGCGTTAAAACGCTTGAAACCGGTGAAACTCTGAAGGGCGAGGACCATTCCGGTGAAGGTGGCGGTGATCAAGACGACCGGAATCGATTGAACCCCGACCGCCTCCATCTGCTTGATGATGTTCCGAAAGCGAAACGGCGGCCGGAATGCCCAGACGACCGCCTTGATGAAGATCAAGGCGACCGCCCCCATCTCGGTCAGGAGTTGAAGAAACCAGCCCCCGATCTTTTCCAAATAGCGCATCTTTATCCTAAATGGCGATGGGGCCTGATCCCCTCTCTTCGCACACGGCCTTACCCGTTTTGGTAAATTCGCGGAACCCGTTCTCCGATGCCGCAGAGGATTTCATAAGGGATCGTCTCGGCCAGCTCGGCCAGCTCGTCGGCCCAGACCGCTTCCCCTGCTTCTCTTCCCATCACCGTCACCCATTCCCCGATGCCGAGGGAAGGGGCCTCGGTCATGTCGAGCATCGTCATGTCCATGCAGACGCGGCCGACCACCGGCACCCGGCATCCCTTCGCGATCATCACCCCGCGGTTGGAGAGAAGCCGGGAATAGCCGTCGGCATATCCGATGGCGACGGTCGCGATGAGGCTCTCCCGCTTCGTAAAGAAAGTCCGGCCGTAGCTGATCGAGGTTCCCGCGGGAACCTTTTTTATCGCAATGATGCGGGCCCGCAGCTGCAGGATCGGCTTCAACGGAATCGCGCTCTCTTCCTCCAGAGGGGAATACCCGTAGAGCATCAATCCCGGCCGGACCAGGTTCAAATGCGCCGCGCCGAAATGCATAATAGCAGCGCTGTTGGCCAGATGGCAATAGCGGATTCCCAATTTCGCTTTCTGAAGGGAGCGCCATACATGCTTCAGCGCTTCCAGCTGATGCTGCGCAAAGGAAAGATCTTTCAGGTCGGCCTCGGCAAAGTGGGTCAAGATCCCCTCGACCCGGATCCCTTTTTCCTCCGTCGCCCTTTCAATAAAGGAGAGCGCCTCCGAAACGGGAAGGCCCAAGCGCCCCATGCCGGTATCGAGCTTGACATGGACACCGACCGTCCGCCGATACCGCGTGGCATAGCGGCTGAGGGCCGAGAGCGATTCGATATCGAAGAGGAGCGGGGTGAGCCGATATCGAACGATCTCGGGGATCTGCTCCGCGGGGCAGCCGGTCATCAACAAAATCGGAAGGGTAATCCCCGCTTTTCGAAGCTCGATCCCCTCCCGCAGATAGGCAACCCCAAAAATGGAAATGCCGTGGGAGTGCTCTTTCTTTTCCAGGAGCCGCGCGATCGGAACCGCGCCATGTCCATAGGCGTTCGCCTTCACCACCGCCAAGATCTCCTTCCGCCCGATCCGCTTCTTGACCTGCTGAAGGTTCTCCTCCAAAGCGGAGAGATCGACCTCGGCAAGGCTGGCCGCTCCCCTTCGAAGATCTTTTTCCATGGCCCTCACCACGCGTTACTTTGTTGATCCCGCAGTCTCATTTCGGTCGAGTAATTCTAACACAGACCGCTGTCGTTCTTGCATCTGTTGTTGAAGGGCAGGGTCGGCCGCCGCAAGCTGCGTTGCCTCTCGATAAGCGGCAAAGGCGAGGTCATATTCGGCGCGGGCGAGATAGATCTCGCCGAGCGTGTCGAGATAGTACGGTTTCCGCGTCGGGTCGGCCGCGATTGCGCGTTGAACGAGCCGTTCCGCCTCGACCAGCTCTTTTTGTTTTATTAAATAGAGGGAAGCAAGGTTGTTTAAGACGGGAGCGTTTTGAGGATTGCCATGAAGCGATTTTTGATAGGCCTCTTCGGCGGCGGGATAATCTTTCTTCGCATAATAGACATTCCCCAAATAGCCGAGAATCACCGAAGAAGGTCCCCCCTTTTCGAGCGCCTTCCGATATTCCGAAAGTGCCTGATCCCACTCGTGGTGCGCCTCATAGGAGAGCCCGAGCTGAAGATGCTCTTCCGCCGAGAGGGGATCGTTGAGGATCACGATCCTCGGCATCGTCCCGCACCCCGCCGATCCGATGACAAAGAAAACAAGGAGCGCCGCGCGCAGAGATCGCATCAGCCGGCGCCGGGAACAATCTGGAGCGCCCAGAATTCTGTTTTCTCCCAGGCGGCCATAAAGGTCCGATAAGGGATTCGCTTGTTCTCCTCGTCACCGGAGTGGACGATCATCTCTTCTCTCCCCTCGTCGATGCCGGTGACGACCACAAAATGCCCCACCGGAAAAATACGATAGCCGAGATTTAGGAAAGCGATCAGGGGAATGCCGTGGGAGAGCCGGTCTCGAATCGTGTCGAGGCTTCCTACAAAGCTCTCGGCGCGCATCCCTTTTTTCCGGGCAAAGAGCGCCAGATCGATTCCCAACGTCCCATTCAACTGAGGAAGATAGACCGCCCGTGTGACCTCGTCCACTGAGACCGCCTCGTGCCAATAGGTCAGAACCGCGGTGAGCGAGGCGGGCCCGCATAATCCGACCTGCTGAGGGAAATAGGGAACCTGCAAGAGAAGGGGGGGCTCCGGCGCGGAAGAAACGGACCCGGTCGAAGCGCATGCGGAAGAGAGACAATAAAAAAAGACGAGAAGGAAGCGTCCCAACAGGAGCCGGTCCATCCTGGGGAAGGTCCATCGACCGATCACATGCCTGGTGCGTTGAAGTCGCCCCACGTTCTCTGTTCTATTTTGTGATGATGATCTTATGACCGGTCAGCTCCAGCAAGATGACCACCAGAATCGCAATGACCAATAACGCGATCACCACGCCGAGGCCGTCACCGCCTGCATAGAGCGAATCGATCTTGCTGGCAACCTGATGGACCTCCGAGTCGGAGAGCTGCGACAATCGAGACGTGATCTCTTCCTGGGTCAGGCCGAGGTCGGAGAGCCGTTGACGGATCACCTTCGATTCGAGGACGGTCTGAATCTTGGTCAAATCCTCCTGGCGAAACGAAGCGGTCTCATTCGAGGAGAGAAACATCGCCCACCCTTCGGGAGCGGGGAAAGCGGAAAGAAGCCCTAACACCATCATTGCAATGATCAAGTAGCTGACCAAGGATCTCTTTAAGAAGAGCCTGATCCGAGAACCCATCGACACCCTCCGTCTCAACCTTTGCGCGCTCAACGTTCCGGAAACAACCGCTTTGACGTCAGACTTCCATGATTTCTGCTTCTTTTTTCTTTAGAATCTCATCTACCTTTGCAATCGTTTGATCGGTGAGTTTTTGCACCTCGTCTTGGGCTTTCCGAAGGGCATCTTCAGAAAGCGTTCCATCCTTCTGGAGCGATTTGAGCTCGTCGTTCGTGTCGCGTCGGATGTTTCGGATGGCGACCTTCGACTCCTCTCCAACCTTCTTGACGAGTTTGACCAGATCTTTTCTCCGCTCTTCGGTCAAGGGAGGGATGCTAATCCGAATGATCTTTCCGTCATTGCTTGGGGTCAACCCGAGACCCGAGCCCAAGATCGCCTTCTCCAACTCCGGGAGCTGGCTGGTATCCCACGGCTGAATGATGATGGTTCGGCTGTCCGGGATGGAGAGGGTTGCGATCTGCTTGAGCGGGGTCGCCGTTCCGTAATAATTCACCTGGACGGAGTCGAAAAGCGCCAGCGAGGCGCGGCCGGTCCGAATCCCGGCCAGCTCCCCCTTTAAATGCTGGAGCGAGGTCTCGCTCTTCTCGGCCATCTTCTTTTTAACGTCGCCTACCATGTGCTTCCCTTTTTATAGGTCATAGGACGTGGGTACATTTCTTACCGGGACTTGCGGATAAGGGTGCCGACCCGCTCTCCGGTCAGAACCTTTCGAATGTTTTCCTTTTCCTTCACGTTGAATACGATCAGCGGGAGATTGTTGTCCATGCAAAGGGTCACCGCCGTCGAATCCATGATCTTGAGCCCCTTCTCGATCACCTCGAAAAAGGTGAGCTCCGAGAATTTGCGGGCCGCCGGATCTTTCATCGGGTCGCGGTCGAAGACGCCGTCGACCTTGGTCCCTTTTAAAATAACCTCGGCGCCGATCTCCATCGCCCGAAGGACCGCGGCGGTATCGGTGGAGAAATAGGGATTGCCGGTTCCCGCCGCAAAAATAACGACCCTCTTTTTCTCAAGATGGCGGATCGCCTTCCTGCGGATATAGCCCTCCGCAAGCTCTTTCATCTCGATGGCGGATTGGACGCGGGTGTAAACTTTCTTTTTCTCGAGGATGTTCTGAAGGGCGAGGGCGTTGAGGACGGTCGCCAGCATTCCCATATAATCGGCCGAGGTCCGCTCCATGCCGGCGGCGCTCCCGGCGATTCCCCGGAAGATGTTTCCGCCGCCGATGACCACGGCGGTCTCGACCCCCATCGAGACGATCTCTTTGATCTGCTCTGCAATAGTGTCGAGCATTTTGGGATCGATCCCAAACCCTTGATCACCCGCCAGGACCTCCCCGCTGACCTTGAAGAGAATCCTATGGTAAACAGCATCCGACATCGGCGGTTCCAGTTTGGGGCGATAAAATCAGGAAGCAAACGACAGGGGCCTGACGCGCCATCACACATTGCCGCGTTCTGACCCCTGGGGTCAATAAGAGAAGCCGGCTTAGGAACTAAGCCTCCTCCCCCAGTTGATACCGTGTAAAACGGCGGATCGAAATATTTTCCCCGACCTTGGAGATTTTTTGCGCCACCAGATCTTTGATCTTCACCTGGGGATCTTTGATGAACGGCTGCTCGAGCAGACAGACCTCCTCGAAAAATTTCTCGAGTTTGCCCTCGGCAATCTTGGAGATGACCGCTTCCGGCTTTTTCGTCTCGCGGGCCTGGGTCATGTAGAGGGTCCGCTCTTTTTCGCTGACCTCCGCAGGGACATCTTCTCGGCGGATATATTGCGGCGGCGGGGTGGCGCCGGCAATTTGCATCGCCACGTCCCGGACCAATTCTTGGAATTCCGGATTTCGTGCGACGAAATCGGTTTCGCAATTCACCTCCACCATCACGCCGATCTTTCCGCCGAAGTGGATGTACGAGCCGATGATCCCCTCGCGGGTCTCGCGCCCCGCCTTTTTCGCGGCGGTTGCAAGTCCCTTTTGGCGAAGGTAGTCAATCGCTTTGCTCAGATCCCCCTGCGACTGCGCCAGCGCCGTCTTACAATCCATGATACCGGCTCCGGTTTTCTCCCGTAACTCTTTGATCGTATCGACTGCCGACATGCTCTTTCCTTTCTAAAAACTCGAAACAGCTCCACTACGAATGAAGGGGGCCCCTTATGACCCGGCCGGGCCGGGCGCTCCCTCCGCCGCTGTTGCTGCTGTGGCCATCGCCGGCTCCGGCTTCATCTCGGGGGCTGCGGCGGGAGCGGATTTCTCGGAATGGGACTTCTCCCGAATGCGCCGACCTTCCAATGCCGCATCGGCGATTTTACTGGTAATCAATCGAATCGACCGGATCGCATCATCGTTTCCCGGAATCACATAGTCGATCTCGTCGGGATTGCAGTTGGTATCGACGACGGCGATCACCGGGATGCCGAGCCGGTTCGCCTCTAAGACGGCGGTTCGCTCCTTGATGGTGTCGATGACGAAAATCGCGCCGGGGAGGTTCCGCATCTCCTTGATCCCGCCGAGGTTCCACTCGAGGTGTTCCCGCTCTTTCTCCAGCTGGTTGACCTCTTTTTTCGGCAGCCGCTCGTAAGTGCCGTCTTCACGGGACACTTCGAGTTTCTTCAATTTTTCGATGCTCTTTCGAATGGTCGCGAAGTTCGTCAGCATTCCCCCGAGCCACCGATGATTCACGTAGAACATGCCGCATCGTTTCGTCTCGGAATCGATAATCTCCTGCGCCTGCCGCTTCGTCCCGACAAACAGGAGGCTTCCGCCCTGGGCGACCAGATTCGTTACGAAATCGGATGCCACTCCGAATTTCTTAACGGTCTTCTGCAGGTCGATAATATAAATGTCGTTCCGCTCTCCGAAAATGTACTTCGCCATTTTCGGATTCCATCGGTTCGTTTGGTGTCCGAAATGAACACCGGCTTCCAGTAGTTCCTTCATTTCAATCATGACTTCTCCTTATTTGGTCTTCGCCTCCGCTCCCGCATCACAACGCCGTGACAACGACAGTGACAAAAATGGAAGGGCTACCCGATGACTGTGTCTCTCCATCGGGGACCTCGCCCAGCAGGGAGCGTGTGTATTTTGTTTTGATCTTTAAAGTTCAGATGTTACAGGATCTCAATCACAGAACGTGCCAGATGACGAGATTTAAAAAACTAACACAAGTATAGCTTAATTTGCAACAAGAAAAAAGGGGAGCGGCCCTCGTAAAGTCGGGTCGCTCTCCCCCGATACAACCTCAAAATCAGCTTCGATAGTCGGCATTGATTTTGACATAGTCGAGGCTGAGATCCGAGGTCCAGCAGACCGATCGCCCCTTTCCGGCGTGGAGATCGATCGTCAATTCAATTTCCCGCTCTTTAAGAAGGCGCGCCACCGCCGACTCTGCCTCTTTCCCCAGATAAATACCCCTTTGTACCAGGGGAATTTCCCCAAAGGTCAGGGTGATCTGATCGGGACGGAGCGGGACACCGGCATTTCCGATCGCCGCCACGATCCTTCCCCAATTCGCATCCTCGCCGAAAAAAGCGGTCTTCACCAGGCTGGAGGCGGCGACCGACCGGGCCACCTTCCGCGCCGCCTGATCGCTGCGGGCGCCGACGACCTCGATCTCAATCAGCTTCGTCGCCCCTTCGCCATCCCGGACGATCGATTTCGCGAGCGAAAGACAGGCCGCTTCCAGCAAGGCGACAAACTGCCGGTAGGCTTTTCCTTTCGATTCGATTTTTTTGCCGCGCCGACCGTTGGCAAAGCAGAGAACGAGATCGTTGGTGCTGGTGTCGCCATCGACGGTGATGCAATGGAAAGAGCGATCGACCGACTGCCGCAGCGCTTCCTGCAACAGCGGGGGGGAGATGGCGACATCGGTCGACAAAAAGGCAAGCATCGTCGCCATGTTAGGGTGGATCATCCCCGACCCCTTGGCGATCCCGCCGATCCGGATCTCCTGGCGGCCGACCGCGCCGACCCAGGCCGTCTCTTTTCGGAAGGTATCGGTGGTCATGATCGCCTCCGCCGCGGCACCCCCTCCTTCTCTGGAGAGTTTCGAAGCGAGTCGCGGAATGGCGCCGACGATTTTTTCAATCGGCAGCGGCGCCCCGATGACGCCGGTGGAGGCGACATAAACCGCCTCCGTGGAAATGCCGAGCGCCTGCGCGGTCGCCTCCGCCATCTGAAGGGCGTCTTGGTAGCCGCGCGCTCCGGTGAAAGCATTGGCGTTGCCGCTGTTAGCAATGATCGCTTGGCCGCTTCGCTTGCGCAGATGGCGCTGGTCGAGCAACAGCGGCGGGGCCGGGAATTGATTCTGCGTGAAGACGCCGGCCGCAGTACAGAGGGTGTCGGAGAAGATCATGGCAAGGTCGGACTTCTCTACCTTTTTAATGCCGGCAGTGATGCCGGCGGCGGAAAAGCCGTCGACCGAGGTGATCCCTCCTTCAATCTGTTCTACCTGCTCCAGCTGTTCCATATCGCCTCAGATAAAACTCAGGGGAAAAGACCGGGGGCGGCCAGCCCCAACCGCTCCTCCCATCCCATCATGACGTTCATATTTTGAATCGCCTGGCCCGAGGCCCCCTTCACCAGGTTATCGATTGCCGACATCAAAATCGCGGTCCGGCCGGAGGGGGTGGCGAAGACGGCGATGTCGCAGAAATTGGAGCCGCGGACATGGGCGAGGTTCGGCGATCCCTGCACCCTTCGAATAAACGGCTCCCCTCGGTAAAGATCCAAGATCGATTCCAACCTTTTTTGGTTGAACTTCTCATTGAGGGGGAGATAGATCGTGGTCAAAATCCCCCGATTGACCGGCAACAGATAGGGGGTGAAGAGGGTCGTCCGCTTCTTCCCGCCGATCCGCCGAATCTCCTGCTCGATCTCGGGGAGATGCCGGTGCGTTCCGATATTGTAAGCGACCATCCCTTCGTGGACTTCGGTAAAATGCGCCTTCGCGGAGGGGGTTCGTCCCGCCCCGGAGAGCCCCGACTTCGCATCGATGATGATCTCGCGGGTTGCGTCGACACATCCCTTTTCCAAAAAGGGATAGAGCAGAAGCAGCGTCCCGGTCGGATAACAGCCGGGATTCGCAACGAGATTGCTCCGCGCAATGTCGTGCCGGTAGACTTCGGTCAGGCCATACGCCGCTTCCTTCAACAGCTCGGGATGGGTATGCGGCGCGTGGTACCACGACTCATAAAGCGCGGCGGAGCGGAGGCGGTAATCGGCGGAGAGATCGATCACCTTTTTCCCCGCATCGATCAGCTGCCGCACCGGTTCCTGCGCCTGGGTATGGGAGAGCGCAAGAAAGATGAGGTCGGCCTTCTCCGCCATTTTTTTCGGATCGAACGCTTCGAGCGTCAGGTCGTAATAGCCCCTCAGAGAGGGAAGCCGGTTTGTCAGCGGCTCCCCGGCCGATTGCTCGGAGGTGACGCTGACCACCTCGACCTTCGGATGCTGGGAGAGGAGCCGGAGGAGCTCCCCTCCGGTATAACCTGTGGCGCCGGCGATGGCAACTTTAAGGGCCATTTCTTCCTCGATCGCTTCCGCGGGAGGAGGTCTCGTCCGTTTCAGAAAACCTGGACGGTTGTCCCACCCGCATTTACCGTAAAGATGTTAAAAAAAAGGGAAGGTCGAAGACCTTCCCCGTCGAAATTTGAACTGAAGAGAAATGTTACCGCTTGGAGTATTGGAAACGCTTTCGCGCCCCCTTCTGCCCGTATTTCTTTCTCTCCTTCACTCTCGGATCGCGGGTGAGCAATCCCTCTTTTTTCAGCGCCGTTCGGGCCTGAGGGACCACTTCGAGAAGGGCCTTCGAGATCCCGTGACGAAGCGCCCCCGCCTGGCCGCTGAGCCCGCCGCCATGAACGGTGGCGACCGCATTATACCGGCCGACCGTTTCCGACAGCTGGAAGGGCTGAAGCAGGAGGTATTTCCAAGCCTGACGGGGGAAATACTCCTCGGAAGGCTTTCCATTGACCAGGATCCGCCCCTCTCCCGGTTCCAGCCAAACCCGTGCCGTGGCGTTTTTTCTTTTACCGACTGCAAAATAACGTGTTGCGGCCATCCCTTAACCCCTCTCCTTGATCTCAAGAACCTCTGGACCTTGCGCTTGGTGCGGATGCTCCGGCCCTGCGTAAACCTTTAGCTTCTTTGCCATGGCATTGCCCAACTTGGTCTTTGGAAGCATCCCATTGATCGCATAGGTGACCACCCGTTCCGGCTTCTCACGCAACAGCTTCTCCGCCGTCGTCTCTTTGAGGCCCCCCTTCATGTAACCGCTGTGGTGATAATATTTTTTGCGCGCCGCTTTTCCCGCCGTTAGGACCACCTTCGCTGCGTTGATGACGATGACATGGTCTCCGAGATCCTGATTGGGGGTAAAGATCGGCTTGTGTTTTCCGCGCAAGATCGCGGCGACCTTCGTCGCCATCCGACCGAGGGTCTTTCCGTCCGCATCAACGAGAAACCACTTCCGCTGAATATCTGCTTCCTTGAATGCAATTGTCTTCATTAACCGTCCTTTTTCTACGTGAATGCGTGAAAAATGTTTTATTTTTATACAACTATCCTACTTTTGTCAAGGAGAAAGATGGGGAAAGCGATCTGCACCGTTCCGAAAGAGAGGCAAAAGGGAGGGAAGATCGATCGATGGGAGCGTCATTAAGCGTTGTAAGGACCGATGTCTTTCGGCTTCAGCCGCTCGAGCCATTCATCGAGATTCTCTGAGGATTTCCTCCGCAGGACCTCTTCGGTGACATAGATCGGAACGCGGGCGCGGAGGGCGAGGGCGATCGCATCGCTCGGTCGGGCATCGATGGTCATTTCAAAAGGCTCGCCGCTCTCTTCCTCAGCGTGGGCCTCCGTACTTTTTCGGCGCAACAGGTAGAGCGTTGCAAAATAGGTGTTGTTGTTGAGGTCGTGAATGACCACTTTTTCTATTTGAGCCCCCAGGTGCCCCAAGATGTCTTTCAATAAATCATGGGTCAACGGGCGCTGGGGAACGATCCCCTCCATTGCAAAACGGATGGCGTTTCCCTCGGTCATGCCGACCCAAATCGGAAGGAGCTCAATATTTTGCTCATCTTTTAAGATGACGATCTGCGCCTCCGTGTTTGGATCGGAAATAACGGCATGTACTTTTAACGGGATATTCATCCTAACCCCCTATCCGTAAAACGGCGGACCTACGGGATCCGCTTGATCAACCCTCGACTCGCCACCTCGATCGCCTTCTCAAACGTGGCGGGGGCCTGGGGGAAAAACAAAAAGAGATATCCTCTCGACTCTCCGGTCCCCTCCCAAATAATGTCCCCCATTTCGATATCCCAAAGGCGTCCGGTGATTCGAACCTGCGTCGCCCCTTCGACCACCTCCACCCGTTGGAGTTCCGTCTGAAGAAGAAAGCGGGTGCCGAGCGTCTTCTTCACCTCGGGAAAGTCTTTCTCCTGGGCCACCTTCTTAAACGAAACGTCCCCCTGCAGCTTTTCAAAAAGCGGATCCATATGGCTCGCTTTGAACTTCTCACGTCCCTCCTCGGGAGAGATGAGGTGGGTGTGCATCCGCATTTCGGTCATCGCGCGGAAGAAGATCGACTCGGCGGTCTTCGTGTAGGGCCGATTCGCCACACCCTTTGCGGTCATCGGCATGACGGCGATCGTCTCCGTGGAGAGGTTATCCATGTACAACACCCCCCGGCGGTAGTCTTCCCGCGAGAGATCGTCGATGCCGGCGCACCCAAAAAGCACGAGGCTGCAAATCCAGAAAAGAGAGCGTTTCATCATTGGAAAGACACTCCGGGGTTGAACACGCACGCGTCGCATTCCTCTCAGCTTGCTGAGAAGTTGAGATGCGCGATACAAATAGAGTCTTTATCATCCTTTCGGGTCGAAGATTCCCCGCAGCGGGCTGCGGGGAGCTTCAATGCGGCTACGTCCGCCCGATTCGCGTTGAAAGCGGACCCGATATCTCCGCCAGCTTAGGGCGGGCATTTCCGTTTCTCCGACCTTGTTCAAAGTAATAGGCGGCGATCTTGAATTGATATTTATCGAGCGCGCCGGAGACCGTGTGGTCGAATTGGAAAAGTTTCGACCGCGCCCGCTTGTTCTCATTCACGGCGATGACGATTTGAAGATCGGCCTCATCCATGTACTTGATATCTTCCGTACTCAGCGTAACATCGGCCCGGACATCCCGATACATGGTATGAGAATGAAAGTCTCCGATGACGTCGAGCTTGGGGAAATTTTTCAATACTTCGGTAATCAGCGTCCATTTATCCGGCCGGAGTTCAGTCCAGCTATGGCCCCGTTTGACGCTTTGATAAGGGATCGCATGCTCGACAATGAATTTATCGGGATTTCGATATCCTAAAAGAAGACCGAAACACTCCTTCTTATACACCTCCACGGCAGAAAGGATCAAGCCAATGAACACATTCTCGTTCAAATAGACCTGCACCGCTTCCCCTCTTTCCGCTTTCTTGACTTCCTGTGAGAGAAATTTTTGGTACGGAGACCGACGCCGCGATTTAGGTGTCGTATTTTCCGAAGTCTTCAGGCCTTAGATTCTCCAGCCAACGGTCCAGCTCTTCGGAACTCTGCTTCTTGATGACCCCTTCGGTTGCAAAGATCGGGGCATCAACGCGGAGCGCCAGCGCGATGGCATCGCTCGGCCTGGAATCGATTGTGAATTCCGAGTCCCGATACATGAGATGGATCTTGGAGAAATAGGTGTTGTCCTTTAGGTCTGTGACAACAATACTGATGACTTTTGCATCGAGGGAATCCAAGATATTTTTGATGAGGTCGTGGGTCATCGGCCGCGGTGTAAAAACGCCTTCCAGCGCCAAGCTGATCGCATTCGCTTCGGGCTTACCGACCCAGATCGGCAAGACTTCCGTATTTTCTTCGTCGCGGAGAATAATGATATAGGCATTATTATATGGGTCAAACATCAGGCCCCGCACTTTCATTTGGACCAACATGATTGATGTCCTTTTCGCTCCGGAAGATTTAGGTTCAATCTATCACTTTCATCGATTCTTTGTCAATGAATCCCAGGGATGCATGGCTCGTTACAACCCCTTGTTCTCCCATCCGAATTAAGCTTGACACCCCTACTATCGGGGACTATAATGTAGCACCTTCAAGGTGAATTTAATCTCAATGCGAACTGTTTTATTCTTCAAAATCACCCTCCTTTTTTATTTCCTGGGAACGGCCTTTTTCTTGATCAATCTCTGGGATCGAAAAGGAGAACGCACCCGGAAGAATCCACTTTTCGGAGACGCGGCGACTCGGTCTCCTTGGAGTCAGAGGCTTGCCGTCCTCCTCACCGCCGCCGGTTTTATTGCCCATACCGGCGCGTTGGTCATGCGAATTCGGCAGGCCGGCTATGTTCCCTTCACCAGCCTCCATGAAGCGATCTCTTTTTTTTCCTGGGCCATCGTTCTCGTCTTCTTTTTGGTCGAGTTTCGCTATGGGATTGACATCCTCGGCTCTTTTATCCTCCCGCTTGCTTTTCTCTCGCTCGTCTCCGCCGCAGCCCTCCCCGACGAGATCCGCACAATCGACCCGAGTCTCACCAAAATTTGGCTCGGCATCCATACGACTTTCTCACTGCTCGGCATCGTTGCCTTTGCAATTGCATTCATCGCAGGGATTATGTATCTTCTCCAGGAAAGTTTTCTAAAATCCAAACAGTTTAACGCCCTTTATTACAAGCTTCCCTCACTCGATCTGCTGGACGAGTGGAACAAAAAAGCGATCCTCCTTGGATTCCCCCTTCTGACGCTGGGGATTATCTCGGGAGCGCTCTGGGCGCAATATTCCTTCGGCTCGTTTTGGACGCCGACGAATCCAAAACAGGTTCTCTCTTTGGGAACCTGGCTCTTTTATTTGATGGTTCTCCACGGCCGGATCACGATCGGATGGCGGGCGAAGAAAGCGGCGCATCTGGCGATCATCGGGTTTGTAGGGGCCCTCTTTATTTTTGTGACGTTGGCTTAAGCCCTTGAGACACTTCGTGACCGTTCTGAGACACAGCCTAGGAAAGAGAACGCCATGAATATTGTGATCGTTGGCCTCAACCATCGAACAGCACCGGTCGAAATCCGGGAGCGCTTCTCGATCTCGGAAAAACAGATCGGAGAGGCCCTCTATCATCTGAAATCGAGCCCGGCCGTTGAGGAGGCCTTGATCCTCTCCACCTGCAATCGGGTCGAGGTCTGCGCGGTCGTCAAAGAGACCCAGGCCGGATTTGAAGCGATTCAAGATTTTCTGATCCGATACCAGCCGGGCCTTCCCGCCGAGGTCCTCACCCCCTGTCTTTATATGTACGCGGCCGGCGACTCCCTTCGCCATCTCTTCCGCGTCGCCGCCAGCCTCGACTCGATGATCATCGGCGAGCCGCAGATTCTGGGGCAGATTAAAGAAGCGTTCGATCAGGCGATCCTTCACAAAACCACCGGGGTGGTCCTCAACAAGGTCTTCAAGAAGGCGATCTCCGTCGCAAAGCGGGTTCGGACCGAAACGAAGATCGCCGAAAATGCCGTCTCGATCAGCTTCGCCGCGGTGGAGCTCGCCAAAAAAATCTTTGGAAAGCTGACCCACAAATCGGCCCTTCTCATCGGCGCCGGCGAAATGGCGGAGTTGGCGGCGCGGCATTTCGGCAGCAATGGGGTGGAGTCGATCGCCATCGCCAACCGAAGCTATGAGCGGGCGGTCGAATTGGCGAAGGAGTTCAATGGGGTCCCGGTGAAGTTCGAAGATTTCGCGGCGCAGATGGCGCAGTCGGATATCGTCCTCTGCTCCACCGGCGCCCCCCACTATGTGATCGGCGTCGAGGAGGTCTCGAAAGTCATCGCCATCCGTCAAAACCGGCCGATCTTCTTCATCGACATCTCGGTCCCGCGAAACATCGACCCGGCAATCAACAACCTCGACAACGTCTTTCTCTATGATATAGACGACCTGCAGCTGGCGGTCGAGACAAACCTTCGGGCACGGGAGCGGGAGGCGCTTAAAGCGGAGGAGATCATCACGGAAGAGATTGAGCGCTTCTCCCGGTGGTTCAAGTCGCTCGATGCCGTCCCGATGATCGTCGCCCTAAAAGACCGCGCGGAGGAGATCCGCCACGCGGAGGTGGAGAAGATTTTGGGCAAGCTCGGTCCGATCACCCCGGCCCAACGCGAGGCGCTGGAGGGGCTAACCCTGTCGATCGTCAACAAGCTGCTCCACAGCCCCCTGACCGTATTAAAAGAAGAGATGCACTCGACCAACGGCAACATGATTTTAGAGGCGACGCGGCGGCTGTTCCAATTGGAGGAGACCCTCGCCCAGATCGACTCAGAGAAGAAAGAGCTCCCCGAGGACCCTGCTTAAATGAAAGGGGGAATCGGCGCCATCCTCTTTTCCATCCCCTTTCTTCTCTCCCTTCTCGGATGTCGGTTGGATCCCAACCAGCTGAATCAAAAGAACGCCGCCCCGGAAGAGAAGCGGGCCGACCCGCATGCCGGTCTCGGCGCGCTTCAGACACCGCCGGTTCGCGGGCAAAACGACGCCTATTTTTTGTCGGGGAGCTTTACCACCGGGGAGGGAAGTTATGTCCGGTCGCTGCTGGCCGACGGTGATTTCGTCTGGGTCGGCACCTCCGAAGGGGTCGTCCGGGTCGCGCGACGGAGCGGAGAGGCGGTCCAAACCTATACCGTCACCGATGGGCTGAAGAGCCCCTATATCTTCACCATGAAGAGAGACCCCCGCGGCGTCCATTGGTTCGGCACCAACAACGGCGGGCTGAGCCGGTTCGACGGCAAAGGGTGGCGGACCTACCTCCCCTCCGACGGATTGGCCGACTTCTGGGTCTATGGAATTGACTTCGCCGCCGACGGCACCACCTGGATCGCCACCTGGAACGGGGTGAGCCGGTTCGACGGGACCCGTTTCCAGAATTACCATACCGAGGAGGGGCTCGCCAATCGATGGGTCTATGCGCTCGCCGTCGACCGGGACGGATCGGTCTGGTTCGGCACCGAGGGAGGGGTCAACCGACGCGACCCGCAGGGACGATGGACGACCTGGCGGCATCAAGACGGACTCGGGGCGCCGAACAAACAGGGACTCGGCCAGAGCGACAATACCGGGTTTGGGACCCTCTCCAAATCCGAGATGAACGACTACAAACATCGCCACAATCTCTCCATTCTCGATTCAACGGGGAATGAGACCTACAACGAAAATTATGTCTTCTCGATGGCGATCGATCGGGAAGGAAACAAATGGTTTGGAACCTGGGGGGGCGGGGCCGCCCGCTTCGATGGGACCGCCTGGAAGAACTATACGACGGAGGACGGTTTGGCCGGAAACATCGTCTATGCCGTTACGGTCGATCCGGCCGACGGCGCGATCTGGTTCGGCACCAATCACGGCGCCTCCCGCTTCGACGGAACACGCTGGACCAACTTCACCTATCGCGACGGGCTGGCCAATGAGCATGTCTATGCCGTCGCCGTCGACGCCGACCGGCATGTCTGGTTCGGAGAGCGGGGGGGGGTCGATGAGTGGGCGCCCAAGCGGCAGGGCTAGGGGAAACGAACGGAATGGAAACCAAAACGCTAAAAATCGGAAGCCGCGGAAGCAAGCTGGCGCTCTGGCAGGCAGAGTGGGTGAAACACCAGCTGGAGCAGCAGGGGCACAGGGTCGAGATCGTCAAGATCAAGACCACCGGCGACAAGATCCTCGATGTGCCGCTTGCCAAGGTCGGCGGGAAGGGGCTCTTCGTTAAAGAGATCGAGGAGGCGCTGCTGCGCGGCGAGATCGACCTCGCCGTTCACAGCATGAAAGATGTCCCGAGCGAGCTCCCCGCGCCGCTGCACCTCGCGGCGATCCCGAAACGGGAGGACCCGCGCGACGCCCTGATCGGCCGAGCGGAAAAGACCCTCGCCGCCCTTCCCTCCGGCGCCACCGTCGGAACGAGCTCGCTTCGACGTCAAGCGCAGCTCTGGGCCGTCCGACCCGATCTGATCTTCGTGGCGCTGCGCGGCAACCTCGATACCCGTCTTAAAAAGCTGGCCCAAGGAGAGTTCGATGCGATCGTCTTGGCCGCCGCCGGACTTCACCGGCTGGAGTGGGGCGACCGGATCACCGAATACCTCTCCCCGGAAATTTCTCTGCCGGCGATTGGACAAGGTGCGCTTGGGATCGAGTGCCGCCGGGACGATCCGGAGATGAACAGGCAACTCTCTTTTCTGAACGATCCCGAAACCGCCTCTACCGTCACCGCCGAGCGGGCCCTTTTAATCCGGCTCCAGGGAGGCTGCCAGGTCCCGATCGCCGGCCACGCGGTCCTTTCGGAGGGAAGGCTCACCCTCGAGGGACGGGTCGCCAGCCTCGATGGACAGGAGATCCTTCGCGAGCGGCAGGAAGCCTCCGCGGCGGAAGCGGCCGCGCTCGGCGTGCAGGTGGCCGAGGCGCTTTTGTCAAAGGGGGCCGATCAGATCCTCAAAGCGGTCTATGAGGGAGAAAGACCGCCGACGCCGGGAACGCCCTAATCGATCGGAGATCAATACGACATGAAAGAACCCACCCCGCGCAAAGTCGGGCAAGTCGGGAAGGTCTACCTGGTCGGCGCCGGCCCCGGCGATCCGAAGCTGATCACCCTGCGCGGCAAGGAGCTGCTCGCCGAGGCCGATGTGATCATTTACGATTATCTCGCCAATCCGAAGCTCCTTGAATTTGCGCGCGACGACGCCGAGAAAATTTACGTCGGCAAAAAAGGAGGGTCGCGGAGCGAGGCCCACCAGGAAGAGATTCATCGGCGGATGATCGGCGCGGCCAAAGCGGGCCGGTCGGTCGTCCGGCTCAAAGGAGGAGACCCCTTCATTTTTGGCCGGGGGGGAGAAGAGGCGGAAGCGCTCGTGGCGGCCGACATTCCGTTCGAGGTGGTTCCGGGCGTCACCGCCGCCATCGCCGTCCCGACCTATGCCGGCATCCCGCTGACCCATCGCGAAAAAGCGTCGACCGTCGCCTTCGCGACCGGCCATGAAGATCCGCTGAAGGAGGGGAGCCTGATCAACTGGCTGAAGCTCGCCGGCGGGCCCGACACCCTCGTTTTTCTGATGGGGATGGGAAACCTCTCCGGGATCGTCGATCAGCTGATCCGGCATGGGAGAGCCCCGCAGACGCCGATCGCGCTGATCCAGTGGGGAACCCATCCTTTTCAGCGGACGCTGGTCGGTCGGCTCGACGACATCGTCGGCAAGGTGGCGAAGGAAGGGATGCGGCCGCCGGTCGTCATGGTGGTGGGAGAGGTCGTCTCGCTTCGGAATCGGCTGAACTGGTTTGAATTGAAGCCGCTCTTCGGAAAGCGGATCGTCGTCACCCGGTCCAAAGAGCAGGCCCCGGAGTTTGTGGCGCGCCTCGCCGCAGAGGGGGCGGAGGCGATTTCGTTTCCGACGCTTCAGATTGTCGCGCCGCCGAGCTGGGAGCCGCTCGATGCCGCGCTGGATCAAATCGAACGGTACGATTGGCTGATCTTTACTTCGGTCAACGGGGTTCAGTTTTTCCGAAAGCGGCTCGCCGCCCTTCGGAAAGACCTGCGCATTTTAAAAGGAATCTCGCTCTGCGCGATCGGCCCCCGAACGGCCGAAGAGATCGAAGCGTGGGGGCTTCAGGTCGACCTCGTTCCCCCGGAGTTCAAGGCGGAGGGGGTTCTCCAAGCGCTCGATGGGCGGGGAATTGCCGGAAAGCGTTTTTTGATCCCGCGGGCCCTGGAAGCGCGGGAGATCTTGCCGGAAGAGATCCGAAGAAAGGGAGGATCGGTCGACGTCGTCCCGACGTACCGGGCGGTCCGGCCCGACGCGGCCTCCGATGCGATCGAAGCGCTTTTAGAAGAAGAGCGGCCCGACCTGATCACCTTTGCGAGCTCTTCGACGCTGCGGAATTTTCTCGAGATCGTCGGCCCGGCGCGGCGGCACCGGCTCGCAGGCATCCCGATCGCCTGCATCGGCCCGATCACCGCCGAGACGGCCCGGGAATCGGGCCTGACGGTCGATGTCATGCCGAGCGAGTATACTTTTCCGGCGCTGGCGCAATCGATTGTGGATTATTTTGTGAAAAAAAGGTAAATTGGATAGGGATACATTACCTGAGGAGTTTTTATGGGATTTCCAATCCATCGCCCAAGGCGGCTTCGGCAGAGCGAATCGCTCCGCCGGATGGTCCGGGAGACGACCCTCTCCCCCGACGACCTGATCCTCCCTCTCTTTGTGACCGAGGAGAAGAAGGGGAAAACCGAGATCGCATCGATGCCGGGGCAGTACCGCCTGTCTCTCCCGGAGCTGGTCAAAGAGACGGCGGCGGCGGCCCGGCTCGGCATTCCGGCGGTTATCCTCTTCGGCATCCCGCAGGTGAAGGATGCGGTCGGCTCGGCCGCGTGCGACCCGCGCGGGGTCGTCCCCCAGGCGATCCGGGCGATTAAGGACAAAACCCCCGATCTGTTGGTGATCACCGATATTTGCATCGACGAATACACCTCGCATGGTCATTGCGGCGTGGTCCGAGACGGGAAGATCGTCAATGACGAGACCCTGGCGCTTCTCTCCAAGATGGCCCTCTCTCATGTCGCCGCGGGGGCCGATCTGATCGCCCCTTCGGATATGATGGATGGGCGGGTCGGCACCCTCCGGAAAACGCTCGATGAGAACGGTTATGCCGAGACCCCGATTCTTTCTTATGCGGCGAAGTATGCCTCCTGTTTCTACGCCCCTTTCCGGGATGCCGCCAACTCGGCCCCCCAATTCGGCGATCGAAAGAGCTATCAGATGGATGCGGCCAACCGGCGCGAGGCACTGCGGGAGGTCGCCCTCGACATTGAAGAGGGGGCCGACATCGTGATGGTGAAGCCGGCCCTCCCCTATCTCGATATCGTCCGGGACATTAAAGAGACGTTCGATGTCCCGGTGGCGGCCTATCAGGTGAGCGGCGAGTTCTCGATGATTAAGGCGGCGGCCCAAAGGGGATGGCTCGACGAGCGGCGGGCGATGGTCGAGTCGCTGCTGTCGATCCGTCGGGCGGGCGCAGATATGATTTTAACCTATTTTGCAAAAGAAATGGCTCAATTTTCCCAGGAGAAGCAATGAGACTTTTTATCGGCACGGCAAATATTAAACCGATCGAGGCCTATCCGGTCGTCGCAATCGGGAATTTCGATGGACTCCATCTGGGACACCAGGCCATCCTCAGCGAGGCGATTCAGCGGGCCCAGGAAAAAGAAGGGACCTCGGTCGTCTTCACCTTCGAACCCCATCCGATTAAGGTGCTGCACCCGGAGCGCGAGCTGAAACTGCTCAACACATTTCAGATCAAGATGCGGATGATTGAGGCAACCGGCGTCGACGTTGCGTTCAGCGCAGAGTTCAACAAAACCTTCGCGCAGCTCAGCCCTTATGATTTCGCGAAGATCTATCTGCACGATAAAATCGGCGCCAAAGAGGTGGTCGTCGGCCGCAATTTTCAATTCGGCAAAGACCGCGCCGGAAAGGTGGACGATCTGATTGCGTTTGGGAAAGAGCTCGGATTCTCGGTCATCGTGAAAGATCCGGTCCTGGTCGACGATCTCGTCGTCAGCTCTTCAAAGATCCGGGAATTGATGCGGGAGGGGAATGTCTATCTTGCCGCCCGGATGATGGGCCGGTATTACTCGATGGAAGGGAAGGTCCTTCAAGGGGATGGAATCGGGAGGAAACTCGGTGTGCCGACCGCCAACTTCCGACTTCCGAACGAGCTTGTCCCGAGGGAGGGGGTGTATGCGGCCCGCGTCGCGACACTGAAGGCCGAAGGGTACGTCACCCTCGATGGGATCGTCTATATCGGAACCCGGCCGACCTTCGGACAACACGAGACCCGGATGGAAGTCCATATCTTCGACTTCAATGACGATATCTACGGAAAGCGGCTTCTCGTCACCTTCATCGACTTAATCCGTGGCGATCAGAAATTTGAATCGCCGGAAGCGCTGACCGACCAGATGAAGAAAGATATCGAACAGGCAAGGGAAATCCTCAAAGAGCGGGGCGCCGTCCCGATGTAACCGCATCCAAGGAAAGATGATCTCTCTTCGTAAAAAACAGCCGCTCCTCGAAAAATTTTCACAGCGCATTCAGACGTTCCCCCTGAAACCGGGCGATAAAATTATGGCCGCCGTCTCGGGGGGGGCCGATTCCGTTTGTCTCCTTCATCTCCTCAGGCAATATGCCCGCCGCAACCGACATCCCCTCCATGTCGTCCACCTCAACCACGGCTTCCGACCGGAGGCGATAAAGGAGGCCGACTTCGTCAAGGGACTTTGTGAGGCATGGGAGATTCCGGCGACTTTCTCCTCCCTCCCCGTCCCGCAAATTTGCAAGGAGCGCCGGCTCTCCAAACAAGAAGGCGCCCGGCAGGTACGATATGCCTTTTTTGAAACCATCGCGGAGGAGGTCGGGGCGCGATGGATCGCCCTCGGCCATACCGCAGACGATCAGGCGGAGACCTTCTTGATGCGGCTGCTGCGGGGGGCGGGGCCGGAAGGGCTCTGCGCGATCCCCCCGATGCGGGCGGGGAAAATTATCCGCCCCCTTCTGACGATTACCCGAAAGGAGATTCTCGACGCACTCTCAGAAGCAGACATTCCATTCATGGAAGATCCGTCAAACCGGGAGATGATTTATTTAAGGAACGACCTCCGCCACCGGCTCCTCCCCTCTCTCGAGAGATACAATCCTAAAATCAAAGAAGCGCTGGTTAAGACGTCGCAGCTTCTCCAAGATGAGAACGATTTCCTGACCCGGTATATGATCGACGAGATTATGCCGAAACTAGACATTGAGATGGGACCGGAGATCATTCGGATCGATCTGACCTCCCTTTGCTCGCTTCACCCCGCCTTGCAGCGCCGTCTGCTTCGATGGGGACTGGGCCGGCTTCAGCAAGACCTCCGCGGGATCGGCTTCGAACAGATCGAGCAAGTTTTGTCGAAAGCGCTCTCCGGCGCCCCCGGACGGCGTTGGATTTTTCCAAAGGGACTGCAGATCGAGAAGGGATACACACAGCTGATCCTTCGGAAGACCGTACAGGGACAGAGAGCCGTAGGCAATCGGCCGCCGGCGACGTTCGTTCCCTCTTCGGATCCGATCGACCTTTCCGATTGGGATCTTCGATTAACGCTCTCTCTACATCCGAAAGGAATCGTTTCTTTTTCCCCTTGCGTCGCTTCTTTCGACTTTGATAGAATCTGCCTTCCTCTGACCCTTCGAGGCTGGAGGCCGGGAGATCTTTTCATCCCGGCCGGGATGGGCGGCAGACATAAGAAACTTCAAGATCTGTTTGTCGATGCCAAGATTCCGAGATCGGAGCGGGGCTCGATTCCGATTCTGACCTGTTCGGACGGAATTTTGTGGGTGGTCGGCTTACGGGTCGACGATCGGTATCGGGCCACCGAGAAGACCAAAAAGGTATTGACCGTGCGGGTTCAACCGATCACGACCGATTCGGCGCACGATTCGGATGAGCCCCCAATGCCATTCCCAGAGGAGCAGTAATGGAAGAACGGATCTTTGGAAAACCGATGATCACGCAGGAGGAGATGCGAAGGCGCATTCAGGAGCTGGGGCTGCGGATTGCGCAAGATTATAAGGACAAAGATCTCCTGATGGTCGGTGTGTTGAAGGGGGCCTTCCTCTTCTTTGCCGATCTGGCCCGCGCCATTCCCCTTCCGCTTCGTGTCGATTTTCTGGTTGTCTCAAGCTATGGGAACAAGAAAAAAAGCGCCGGAGCGGTCAAAGTGATCTCCGACCTTTCCCAGGATGTAAAGGGTCAGGATGTGCTGATCGTCGAAGACATTATCGATTCCGGCCTAACGCTGACCTTTTTGAGGAAGAAGTTTATGGCCCGGAAACCGAACTCGCTCCGATTCTGTACGCTGCTAGATAAACCGGAGCGTCGTCAGACCGATGTGACGGTCGATTATGTCGGCTTCACCATTCCCAACAGATATGTGGTTGGGTATGGGCTTGATTACGAGAATAAGTATCGAAACCTCCCCTATATTGCGGTCCTCGACAGTATTTATGAGGAAACCTAACAGACAGATGTGACCGGCGTCGACGTTGCTCCAGAGGGAGTGGAAAACCCTATTTTTCCTATAAAAATCGGGGGACTGGCTTTCCCGTTGGAACGGGTTTAGAATTGATTGTCACCGCCAAAAAACTATGTTAGAATGTGGAGCAATATTTTGAATTTGGGAGGACTGATTAGATGAACCCTCGTGTCAAGAACTTAGCCCCTTGGATCGTCGTCGCGCTCTTTATGATCCTGCTCTATAACCTCTTTAACACCTCTTCTCGGCCGATCGAAGATGAGATCATCTTCTCAGACTTTATGGCGAAGACGGAAAAGGGCGAGGTTTCCGAGGTCACGATTAAGGACAACTACATCTCGGGCATCCTAAAAGACGGGACAAAATTCAAGACCTACTCCGCCACCTACCCCGATCTGGTGAAGAGCCTCCGAGAGAAAAACGTTCGGATCACCGCAAAGCCGCCCGAAGAGCCCCCTTGGTACATGACCTTCTTAATGACCTGGGGACCGTTCGTTCTCTTTGTCGGCCTTTGGATCTTCTTCATGCGGCAGATGCAGGTCGGTGGAAACAAGGCGCTCTCCTTTGGAAAGAGCCGTGCCCGTCTCCTGTCGGATGACCGCAAGAAGGTGACCTTCTCTGACGTCGCCGGAATCGACGAAGCGAAGGGAGAAGTGGAAGAGATCATTGAATTCTTAAAAGACCCTCCCAAGTTCCAAAAGCTCGGCGGCCGGATTCCGAAAGGAGTCCTGGTGGTGGGACCTCCGGGAACGGGAAAAACCTTGCTCGCCAAGGCGATCGCCGGCGAAGCGGGGGTTCCCTTCTTCTCGATCTCGGGATCCGATTTCGTCGAGATGTTTGTCGGCGTCGGCGCGTCCCGCGTTCGGGATCTCTTCGAGCAGGGGAAAAAACATGCGCCGTGTATCATCTTCATCGATGAAATCGATGCGGTCGGCCGGCACCGCGGCGCCGGATTGGGCGGCGGACACGACGAGCGGGAGCAGACCCTCAACCAGCTGCTCGTCGAAATGGACGGCTTCGAGACCTCGGAAGGGGTGATCCTCGTCGCCGCAACCAACCGTCCCGATGTGCTTGATCCCGCGCTTCTCCGTCCCGGTCGATTTGACCGTCAGATCGTCGTCGGACGTCCCGACCTGAAGGGGCGCGTCGAAATCCTGAAGGTCCACACCAAGAAAATTCCGGTCGCCCCGAATGTCGGGCTCGACATTATCGCCCGCGGCACCCCGGGGTTTGCCGGCGCCGATCTGGAAAACCTCGTCAACGAGGCGGCGCTGCTGGCGGCCCGCAAAGGGAAAAAAGTGGTCGAGATGAACGACTTCGAGGAGGCAAAAGACAAGGTCCTCATGGGGGTCGAGCGGCGCAGCATGGTCATCTCCGAAGAGGAGAAGCGGATCACCGCCGTTCACGAAGCGGGTCACACCCTGATCGCCAAGCTTTTGCCGGGAACCGATCCGATCCACAAGGTGACGATCATCCCGCGCGGACGGGCGTTGGGGGTCACGATGCAGCTTCCGATCGACGATCGGCACAATTATCATAAGGAATACCTCTACAACACCATCGCCATTATGATGGGAGGCCGGGTCGCCGAAGAGCTGGTTCTCAACCATATGACGACCGGCGCCGGAAATGACATTGAAAAGGCGACCGACCTCGCCCGAAAGATGGTCTGCGAATGGGGCATGAGCGAGAAGATGGGCCCACTCACCTTCGGAAAGAAGGAGCAGGAGATCTTCTTGGGACGCGAGATCAACCAACATCGCGACTACTCGGAGCACACCGCGATTGAAATCGACAAAGAGGTGAAGCGTCTGGTCGTGGAGAATTACGAGCGCGCCAAAGCGTTGATCACCAGCAACATGAAAACGCTCAAAGCGCTCGCCGATGCCCTGTTGGAGAAGGAATCGCTCGACGCGCCCGAGATCGACCGGATTGTACAGTCGACCCTCTCCTCTCCCTCTCCGGCCATGTCGGTCTAACAAAGTGTCTTGATTGATCCGCGAACCCGCCATATCGTCCGAACCGAAGGAAAGAGGCGGGTTCGCGGTCAGACCTTCCGATTCTGATTTATCTAAAAAACATCCTCCACTCAAAGCAACCGGGATCTGGCACTGCGGCGCTTACCGGCTGAATTATGCGAAACGGCCCCTCTTGATGGCGATCCTCAACGTCACCCCCGACTCTTTTTCCGATGGCGGACATTTTTTTCGTCCTCGGAAAGCGGTCGATCAGGCGCTTCGGATGGAAGAGGAAGGGGCCGACCTGATCGATATCGGAGGGGAATCGACGCGGCCGGGCGCCCTTCCGGTCTCTTCGGTAGAGGAGGCGAGGCGGGTGCTCCCGGTCATCGAACAACTCGCCAAACGGATTGGGCTTCCGATTTCAATCGACACGACGAAATCAGAGGTCGCCCGGCAGGCGATCGACGCGGGGGCTTCGATTATTAACGATGTCAGCGGATTTACCCGCGACCCGCAGATGTTCTCCATCGCGGCGCGCACCCACGCCGGAATCGTCATCATGCATACGAAGGGAGCGCCGCAGACGATGCAGAAGCAGCCTCGCTATAGCGACCTGTTCGGTGAGATTCGGCGTTTTCTACATGATCAAATAAAAACGGCGGCCGCTCATCGGATTCCCCGAAACCGGATCGCCATCGATCCGGGAATCGGATTCGGAAAGACGGCAAGCCACAACCTGACGATTCTCCGCCACCTTGACCATTTCACCGACCTGGGGGCGCCGCTGCTCGTCGGGCCGTCGCGGAAATCGTTTATCGGCCGGATCCTTGACCTTCCACCGGCGGAGCGGATGGAAGGAACTGCAGCGGCCGCAGCGATTGCCGTTTTCCAAGGGGCCCGTATCGTTCGGGTTCATGATGTTCAACCGCTGGCCCGGGTAGTTCGCGTCGCAGAGGCGATCCGAAAAGGAGGAATGATTTCATGACGGCAGCAGAGCAGAGAAGGTCGCCTCGCGTAGAAGGGGTCACCTTCCCCGTGGAGTACAGCACCGAGGCGCACGCCCAGACGATCAAACGGGCACGCGCGGTGAGCATCGGGGAAGCGGGCTTTATGATTCTTCTGGAAGAATCTTATCCGATGGGAACCCCTTTATATTTGAAGCTCTATCTTCCCAAAACCTTTTTCCCTTTTTCCAACTGGCAGGCGATCCGCTTGGAGACCCAGATTGTCCGGGTTGACAGCCAGGTCGGGCAGGACGGTTATTTCCGCCACGGCCTTCTGATCACCCAGATCCCGGAAGAAGAGGGGATCGCCTTAAAGCGATACGTTCAGCTCGCCCACTGGATTAAAGATCGAGTAAATCCGTTATAACCCCGGCACCGTCCGGTCAGCCTTGGGGTGCGGCGCATGATCCTCTCCTCTCCGATTCCCGATCCTCCTCACATCGACGCACTTCCCTGGTATTCCAGCAACCGTTCCCTGCCCTCCTACCGCTTCGTCCCCGGCGTTCACCCCCATCCGATCCGAAACCCGCTCGGCCACAGCTACCGGGAGATCCGAGCCCAGCGCCATCCCCCCTGGCTGCCCGAAGAGTGGAAGACGCTCGAGGCCTATTTACGAGGGGTCGATCTCTTCAACCGGTTTTACTTCTGGGAAGCGCACGAGGGGTGGGAGGCGCTCTGGAAGAGCCATCGTCCCGATGCCGATCCGGCCCGCTTTATTCAAGGCTTGATCAATCTGGCCGCCTCGCTTCTCAAACTGCATATGCGGCAGCTCCCCTCTTCGCTTAAACTCTGGCGGGCTGCCGCCGGCCAGCTCGACCCATTTCGGGATCAAGAACAGATGGGAATCGATGTCGACACTCTCCTCCGAGAGGTCGATCATTACCTCCTCCCGATGGAACAAGGGATCCTTCCAGAGCTCGGATCAGGAACCCCGGTTATCCGATTGATCCATATAAATGAGTAAAAGAGGAATGCCGACTTGAATTCACCCCGGAATTTACCTATAGTATCTCAAGAACCTTTACTGCCACTCAGACCAGGAGGTGCGGCATGAACCGAGTACTTTTTTCAATATTGCTCGTCTTCCTCACCCTCTCCGGCTGCTACGGCGGCTCGGGGGGAAGCGGCGGCGCCGGCGGCCAGATTCCGGCGATCGCCTCGCCGGCCGGCATGACCCAGAAAGATGCGGCGGCCAAAAATGATGAGGGGGTCGATCATCTGCTCCAGGGCCATTACGATGTCTCCGCCCCGCTCTTTAAAGAGGCGGTCGGGATGAAACCCGATTTCGCCGAGGCGCACTTCAATTTGGGATTGGCGCTGGATGGCAAGGGAGATCATGCCGGGGCGACGGAAGAGTTCAAAAAAGCAAAGGAGTTCGGCGGCAGCAATCCTAAAATCGCCGAAAACGCCATCCTGAAGAAACACCTCGGATCTTAAATAACCCGGTATTCAGGGGGCAAGAGAAGCCGATCAACCCTCTTGACCCGCCTGGGTCTTTTTTGGAGCACACGTGAAGAACTCATCTGCGCGAAAGGGAACCCTTCCATTTTCCCCGGAGGATCACCAAAAGATCGCGGCGCTGAAACGGGCGGCTGCAGCGACCCCCTGCTGGGATGGCGGGCGCCCGCTCGATTCACACCGCGCGAGGGTATGCGGCATTGAGATTGCCTTCTTTTTAGCGGCCGACCGGGAAGATGAATCGGGACAATACCAGTTGCATATCACCGGAGAGGGGGGCCAGCCGGCGCTGGAGATCGTGCAGGCGATGGCGGTTCCCTTTTTTGGGGAGCAGCCGTATCAGATTCTCCCCGACGAGCGCCATCCGGGCCGCATCCGCGTCATGGGACTCTTTTTTGATTATTCCGGGAAATAACCTTCGGCATCGAAGGGAGGCCGGCAGCTAGACTTTGATGATTTTTCGCCGGATCGCATATTTGATCAGATCGGTCCGGGAATGAAGGCCCAGCTTCTTCATCAGATTGGAGCGGTGTGCATCGACCGTCTTCGGCTGAATGTTCAGGAGCCGCGACACCTCTTTGGCGGAGTGTCCCTCGGCCAGCAGCCGTAAAATCTCCCGCTCGCGCACCGTCAGCTGCTCATACGGCGGCTTCGGCTCCGGCCGTTGGGTCCGCTGGAGGTAGCCGCTGACGATCTTTTTAGAAACCCGGGGCGACAGATAGGTCTCTCCGCGATAAACGGCGCGGATCGCCGCGATCAGCTCGTTCGCCGCAGCATCTTTTAGAATATAGCCGGACGCGCCCGCTCCCAGCGCCTCCTCTACATACTCCTCATCGTCGTGCATCGTGAGGACAATGATCTTGGTCTTCGGCTCGATCTGCTTGATTCGAACGGCCGCCTGGGGGCCGGTCAATCCCGGCATCGCATAGTCGAGAACCGCCACATCAGGGCGAAACTGCTCTGCCTTGTGAATCGCCTCCAATCCCTCGCCGGCTTCGCCGACGATCTCCATGTCGTCTTCTGCCTCCAACAACCGCTTCATCCCCTGACGGAGCAGGGTATGATCGTCGGCCAGTAGCACCCTTATCTTTAGCATTGCGCACCACTCTTTCTAAAGACACCGGCCCCCCTCCGACGTCTATTGCATTGTTTATGGAGGACGGCGGGCAGACAGAGACCGTCTCACCCCCCGCGCCTGAGACCGCTCTCGCGGAAGCTCCCCCCCGGCAACGGCCTGCTCCCTTCTTTGAACGGGCGCCTCCAACGGAAGCTCGACGCGCAGTTCTGTTCCCCTTCCTCTTCCGGAAATCACCTGGAAGGTGCCTCCCATGAGATCGACCCGCTCCTGAATACCGACCAGCCCGAAATGGCGGGCGCGCCGCTTGGCCAAATTGATCGCATCGAAGCCGATTCCATTGTCGATCACCCGGACACGAACCCGCTCTTCAATCCGCTCTAAAAAGATCGCCGCCTCCGTCGCCCGCGCATGTTTGGCGATGTTGGTCAGCGCCTCCTGAATGACCCGATAAGCGATCGTCTCCATCTCGGAGGGAAGACGGCGAAAGAGCTTCACCCGCTTGAGGGTGACGTGGATCTTAAATTTTTTAGAAAACTCTTTAATCAAGCCCCGTAAAGTCGGCACCAGTCCAAGATCGTCGAGCTTGAGCGGCCGGAGGTCGGCGACGAGCCGGCGGATCTCCTCAATCGTCTGAGAGGCGATCCCATGGGCCTCGGCGATCTCTTCACGCTGATTGGCCATCTCCGGAGGAATCTGCTCGGCCAGAATTTCCAGGTGGAGCTTGAGCGCCAACAGCCCTTGTCCCATCGCATCGTGGAGCTCCCGGGAGATCCGTTTGCGCTCCTCTTCCTGGGTGGAGAGAACCTTGAGCGAGAGTCGGCGAAGACTCTCCTGATGCGCCCGGTTCAAATTATAGAGGCGGATATTCTCAATCGTTAACGCAATTTGATGGGCGATGGAGTTCATCAATGCAATCTCGCGGGCGTTGAAAGACCGCGGCTGTCGCGCGGCGACCGACAGAATACCGCGGGTCGTTCCCTTGTAAAGCAGCGGCACCCCGAGATAGGAGCTCCATCCTTTGAAGCGGGCGCGGTCGGGAGAAGAGACCCTTCGATCCGAGCCGATGTCCGAAATCGCCCACGGTTTTTGCGACAGTGCAATCATCCCTTCCAATCCCCGCGGGGAGAGCGGCTTTGACCGGCCGACCGGCGCCAAAGAAGGGCCGTGGGAAACGTGGACCGTCGGGACCCATTTCTCCGGATCGAGCAGAACGACGGTGCCGGCATCGACCTCCATTAACGCGACCGTCTTCTCCACCGCCAGTTCAATGACCGAGCGTTCATCGTGGCGCTCCGTCCCGGCGGTCGCAATCTCCGCGAGGAGACCATATTCTCTCGCCTTGTCCCGTTCCCGCTCGCAATACCGAATGTTTTCAATCCCGACCGCCGCCTGATCGGCGACGAACCGGGCGAGCTTGATCTCCGAGTCGGTAAAATGGTGCATCTTCTGATCGGAATCGATCGAGAGGACCCCGAGCAGCGTTCCCCGAAGGACAATCGGGACGACGAGGAGAGAGCGGATTTGAAACCGTTTCAACAAGACCGGAAGCCGGCGATCCTTCTGCGCATCCTCCATGACCACCTCCCGGCCTTCGCTGACGAGGTCGTAAAGCACCCCCTTTCGGACCGGGATACGGACCTCCCGCTCAAACGGCACATTCGCCGCCGCCAGCACCAACGCATCCTTCTGCTCGGTCAGCAAAAAGAGCAGGGCGCGGGGGAGCCCCAACGCTTCCGAAAGCTTTTCAACGAGGTTCTGCAGAAAAGAATCGAGGTCGGTTTCTCCGGCGATGGAGCGGCCGACCTGATAGAGGAACTCCATCTTTTTTTGAAACGCCGCCGTCTCGGAAATCCGCTTCCGCTCCAACGCCTGTTTCACCGACCACTTCAACTCGTCCGGATGGGTCGGCTTGAGGAGATAATCGCTGGCGCCGCGCCGGAGCGCTTCAACAGCGGTATCGACTGAAGCGTGTCCCGTCAAGATAATGGTGACGGGAGGAGCGGCCAGCTTCATGCTTTGCGTATGCAGCTCCAATCCGGTCATATCGGGAAGGTGATGATCGATGATGACCAGCGCATAATCGGCCCCGCGGAGCTTCTCGAGCGCCTCTTCCCCCGCGCCGGCCGTCTCAACCTCGTATCCTTCCAATCGAAGAATCTCCGCCAGCGTCTCCAGCAAGTGGGGCTCATCATCAATAACTAAAATTCGTTCCGCCATCGCAACGTCGTAGAGAGATCCTTCCTCTTCAACCCTCCAAATAATGTTGAAACCAGTCGACCATGAACTTGCGTAAAGGAACCGCATAAAACGTCTCATAGGACGGTCCGGGCGGTGCACAGAAGACCGACTGGGTAAAGTAGGTCATGTGCATCAGTCGAAACAGATCGAAACAGGGAAGACGTTCTTTGACTTCCATCGCTTCCGCCGCCGGCGCAGCCTGTCCGCCCTTCCCCGCCGATCCGGAACGAAGAAACTCGCTTAAAAAAATCGACTGCAGCTCGGCGATCAGCGCATGATCGGCCGTCCGGTAGCGGAGAAGCAGCTCAAGGGCGCAGTGGAAAAAGGCGGCATCATAACCGGCCAGCCCGGTCGTACAGTTCTGAAAATCGGTGAGGTAGAAGGAGCGCGCGCCAACCATGACATTCCAAGGGGCAAAGTCGGAATGTTGCAGAACCGTTTGCAGACCGCCTCCCTGTTCAAGCCGACGGAAGAGGCTCCGCTCCATCTGAATCACCAGCGATTCCGGAACGCCGGCCTTTCGACAAAGTTGCAAATGGCGCAAGCACTGCCGTTCGTACCGGAGGACGATCTCCTCCCCCGTCTCCTTCCCGCCGGAGGGATGACGTTCAGGCGGGATCCCCTGAAACGCTGCGAGCAGCCGGCCCGCCTCCGCCACCGATTCAACCAGCCGCTTCCGGTCCCGATGTAAGAGGAAGAACCGAGAGAGCCGAATCGGTCGGAAGAGAACCTTCTTCAAGCTGACGGAGGGGCAATACTCCATGAAGAGAATCTTTTCCTCCGGCAGCCGGCCGTACGGTTGGGGGACCCGGAACCGCGGCGTCGGCGCAAAGGCCTCATGCGCGATTCGGATTCCTTGGAATTCATTCTCAATGGTGGCGGCGTCGATTTGCGGATGATGATACCGCTTCAGGAAAACCGTTTTCTGAGGTGCTCCCTCTTTTGAAAAAAAGGAAACGAGATATTTGCCGGCGTTCTCGCCCTCCAGGTGCGCCATCGGCTTCAGCTCGAATGACCACTCGGGTCGAAAACCGAAAACGCCCCAGTGACGTTGATGCTCCTGCAAAACCAGCGCGCGCAGGGAGGCGAGTGAATCGGCGGTCCGGGCGCTCCCTTCCTCAGGAAGGTTCGGCCGATCGAGGGGGGTGACAGCTTTCTTCTCTTCTTTTCGGGCGGCGCTTCGGATCACCTGGTTCCTCTTTGTCCTGACAGGCCCGGCCTCCTCCGCAGGAAGCAAGGAGTGGCGCACACCCGGGCGCGCATCCGATGAATTTCTTGTTAACTTAACTCGATCAGACACTTCCTTCTCTATTGATCTTTATCCTTCACGTCGTCCCTGACGTCCTGAAACCTCCTGGGGAAGAAGCCGTTTTACCTCTTTTGCCGGATTTCCGGCCACCACCGTAAAGGGGGCGACATCGGAGGTCACGACCGCGTGCGATGCAACGATCGCACCCTCCCCGATCGTCACCCCCTTGAGGATCGTTGCATTGGAGCAGATCCAGACATTGTCTTCGATCACAATCGGGCGGCCCTCTTCTTTCGGAGCCGGAAGGTGGTTCATCCGGTCGATCGGGTCTTTTGGGTGACCATCATATCCTATCAGGCTGACCCGGTCGGCTACAAGTACATGCCGACCGATCTGAACCAGCGGGCCGACCGTAATGGTGACCTGGTAGCCGATATAACTCTGATCGCCGATGATCAACGTCGGCTGATCCCAAACAGTCGCGCCGGCAAGGGTGGTGATGCCATTGAGCGTCACATTCGATCCGATCCGAATCTCCAGATGCCCCTCGACCAACGGCACCCCTCCGACCAAACAAAATCGGGGCCCGACTTCCGCACAGATGCTTTTGAAAATGGGCTCCCAGTAAAGGACCCGGCGAAAGTGGTGCCACGCCGTTTTTCGGAGCCGCCGCTCATAATAGAGCGCCCGGTGGAGCGGGGTGATCACCGGGCAGCTGAAGCGGCGGACACGAATCGCCACCTCATAGAGCGCACGGTAGAAGGTCCCCTCTCTCCTCCTGATTTTCAGCGCGAGCTGCTGTAAACCCATCTTCTTCCCTTTGTTGTGTAACGGTCGAATCAATCCATCGGCCCGATCAGAGAGAGCTCTGTGTCTGGACCAGCTTCTGGTGCGGGCTTCCGCCGATCGCCCCCTCCGACTGCGCTTCAGTTTCGGTGGCCGCCCCCTTCCCCTCCACCAGGAGCGAGAGGAGCTCGACTTTGTGGTCCCAACTCTCCTGCTCCATCGTTTTGGAGCGGGCCACAGACGGCCCGACCTCTCCCTTTGAAATCAGATCGGCGACATGGGCGATAAATCCGGTGTGGCTTCCCCCGATCCGGACGTCCCCCCCCAGGCTTCGCACTTCGGGAAGATCGGTCGAAACCACCGGCAGCCCGGCCGCCAAATACTCTCGGAGCTTAAGCGGATTTGCGTAGAGTGTCAACCGGTTCACGACAAACGGCAAGATCGCCACATCGAACCCTTTGCAGTAGGCCGGCAATGAATCGTAGGGTCGCTTGCCGAAGAGGTGGACATTTTTTAATCCGGAGATCGGCGAAAGATCGGTAATCGATGAACCGAGCAACACGATCGACCAGTCGGGGTGCTCCAGCGCCATCTTGCGAATGAGGGCAAGGTCGACCCAGTCTGCAATCAGTCCGTGGAATCCGACGATCGGGTGGGGCAGCCGCGCCAACTCGGCCGGGATGGTCGTCTCCGGATCGACCGCTTTCTTGAAGTGATCGTAATCGACGCCGTGACGGACCAGATGGGTATTCGGATTCCAACGCCGCTTGCTTTCTTGAAGGGTGCTGGCCGAAACGATCACCATGTCGGCCTTCTTCAGGAGGGTCTCTTCCATCTCCTGGATCGCCGTCTGGGGCGCGTCCGAGAAGGCGGAGAATTCATCGACACAATGATAGACAACCTTTGCCTCGCCGAGCCGACCGACCACGTCGGCCGAAGAGGGGGCGTAGGTCCAGGTGATCGGCTTGGAGAAACCGAGCTTCTTCATCTGGCGTCGGATCATCCAGGCCAGCAGCCATTGATTCGATTTTCGGAATATCATCGAGTGATAAAAAGGGATCATCACCGGAGAGTAGACATAGATGTTCTCCTCCACCTGCTTGACCCCTTTGAAAAACTGACCGAGCTTGGTGAAGATTCGCCGAAAGTCTTTTCCGTTCAACCGGGGACTCCGGTTTCCGATCGAATTGACCCAAAGGATCCGATTTCCCTGTGCGAGCCGCTTCATGATATGCTTCTTGCTCAGCGGTTCGCCGTCCCAGTCGTTTGCAAAACAGATGATCTCTTTTTTCTGAAACATCAGACTAGCCCCCCATTCTAATTCGGGATGCCGAGTGGGGATTGCGGAGTGAAAAACCAAAACGACGTGTCCCGTTTATTCGCTTTAATCCGCAATTCGCACTCCGAAATCCGCAATTCACAACACTTTCCTCGCCATCGCTTTGAGACGCCTCGGAATCGGGAGGCGCAGCGCTTTAAAAGGCGCCCGCGCCCCGACGACCATCTTTCTCCAGAGGTGATAAAGCCGCTCTCTGCGCTCGAAACGGGCCTCTTCGCCGGGGGTCAGCCGCCCCTCCGGGCTCAGCCGCATTCCCTCTTTCTCGGCATAGAACCGTCCCTTGCGAAGCCCCGTGAGAAGCGCCTCCGGGGTCAAGCCTTCCGCCTCGATCAAAATCGCCATTCCGGTATACTGCGTCTGCCAATGAAAATCGGTTCCGTAAAAGCCGAGCACCTCCGGACGCTTTTCCCGCACCCCCTTTAAAAGGCGATAGTTCCAGAGCGCCGGGGCCCATCGGCCGTTGTATTTTGTATTCCACAATTCAATACCATCGAGCCCTTCTTGAAGCGGGGCGATCTGCGGCGCCAGCGGCGGATAGGGATGGGCCAAGACCGCCAAGCCCCCGAGCTGCTGGATCGTCTTCATCATGGCGGCCGGCGTCTCTTCCCGCTGATACCGATGCACGCCATAGCCGAGAAGATGAAGGCTGCCGGCGTCGAACCGATACGCAAATTCCAGCCCCGGCACCACACAGAACCGCGCGTCGGAAAGAGCCCGACAGCGGGCGACATACTCCTCCATCTTCTCCCCATCCATCGCCTCCGCATGATCGCTCATGATCAAGCAGTCAAACCCGCGTTTTTGGAAATGCGCCTTCAACGCTTCGAGGCTGAGCTCTCCGTCGGAGTAGGTCGTATGAAGATGGAGCGCGGCCTTATACCGATTTGGCATGATGGGTCACCCGCTTCCTATTTTTCTGAAAGTACCCCGGCATCTTCGCGAAGAAGAAGTGGAGCCACTCGATCACTCCCGGCAGCGGATCGTCCCGCCGGAAGGTGTCGTAGATCAACTCCTTCCGTTCCGACTTGAAAAACGCCTTGAGCGTCTCCCCTCGCTTCGGGAAGGGGGCGGGCCAGCCGGACGGGGCCCCCCGCAAAACGGCGAAGAGATGACGGCAGTCGCCGAGGAACCATCGGCAGAGAAGATCGGACCGATAGGCCGGGAAATCTTCAAACGGCTTTCCTTGCTCCATCTGGAGGAGCAGCCAAGGGAAATCGACCCCTGCCGCAATCGCCAGTGGAAGGGAGTTCCAAAACCGCCCGTTGATCTCCATTAAGATCGGCTCGGAGCGGCCCCGATCCCATTTGAACTCGACCATCGCCACCCCGTGCCACTTCATCCCTTTCAGCAGCGCCACGGCATGCTGGGCCAGAACCGGATCGGGCGCGATGCTTCGCCGCAGCGCACTTCCGGAGCCGGTCGGCCGAACATCACGAAGCCGCTCGTGGGCAAAGAAGGCCCGCGGGCGCCCCTGGTCGAAAAGAGCATAGAAGCCATACCCCCTTCCCGGGACAAACGCCTGGATCAGCGGGAAAGGGATCTCCTGATGGATCCGTTTATATTTTTCAAGCAGTTCCTCCGGCCCAAAGGCATACGCGGCCCCGCCGCCGGAGAGCATCCGATCTCCCCGCCAATAAGCCGACCACTTCGGTTTGATCACCACCGGATAGGCGATCGTCTTGGCCAGCGCCGGCAGCTCCAACAGGTCTTCGACGAACCAGGTCTGCGGGATCGGAACCCCTTCCTTACGCGCCAGCGTCAATGTCTCGGCTTTATTGCAAGCCTGAAAGATCGAATCGTGCGACGGCAGGGGAAGGCGGACATAAGGGAGGAGCCGGTCTCTGTTCGCCGAAATCGGCAGCAGGCTTGCTTCAGTCATCGGGATGAGATAATCGTATCCTCCCCGGCGCATTTCGTTGATCATCCACGCGATAAACGCGCCGACGCTCTCCGACGGCGACGGATAGATCCGCCGCTCCTGACAGTGCCGGGAGAATCCCCCTTTCGAGAGGACCGAGGAGTCGCCGACCACCACTTCGACCCCCTTCGCTCCGAGCGAGCGGGCGACCGCCAGTGCATGATTTTGCGACCCGTCTGTGATAAATACTTTCATACGACCCCCATTTCTATCGTTTATTTAACTCTGATCGTATGGGCCGATACAAGTACAAGTTCCGTGCCCTCATGGGCGATCGGTCTGGATGGTCGGAACGAACTCGGTTTTATCGTCGCGTTGGAAAGAGCGCTGCCACAGGCGCTTGAGCTGTCCCGCCCAATCGGCCGCTCCCACGATTTTGCACCTGAAATCAAACAGGGTGTCGTGATCATACACCGGAAGCCGGCGGAGACGGTAGCGGCCCTCTCCGGTATGATTCGCCCCCCACTCCGTGGTGCAGGCAAACCGATAGCCGGCCTCCTTCAACACCTTCTCGGTTCTCTCGTTGAAATCGCCGTAGACCCCCGATCCGAAGGGATAAGAGAAAGCGCTCACCCCCCCCTGCAGCCCCGACTCGAGCTCCTTCTTCGATCCGATGAGCTCCTCTTCCACCTCGGCCGGATTGCAACCGGCGAGCGATCGGTGGGAGCGGGTGTGCGAGCCGATCGACATCCCCTCGGCCCGCATCTGACGGAGCATCTCCCAGGTCAGCGGCCGCCAATGTTCCGGATGGGCCTCCCGGTCGGCCAGCGCGGGCGCGTCCCATTGAAGATGGTCAAAGGGGGCGCTCCGGCCGACCGCCCCGGTGATCACGAAAAAGGTCGCCGGCAGCCGGTACTTCTTCAGAATCGGCAGCGCATAGAGGTAGTTGTCTTGAAAGCCGTCGTCGAAGGTGATCACCACCTTTTTGCGCCGTCCGCCGAGCGGCGCTCCCTCACTCCACCGATCGAGCGCTTCCAGAGGAAGCACGTCGACCGCTCCCTCCGCAAGGGCCTTCATCTGCGCTTCAAACGCCGCGATCGGGACGTTGCAGTAGGGAACCCCTTTTTCCTGCGGCAGGTCGGAGACCTTGTGGTACATCAAGATCCGAACCTCCTCTTGTCCATCGGAGCGTCGAAAGCGGTCCATCAGACGATAGAAGGGATAGCCGAGGCGGACGAGCCACTTCGTCACCCGCTGCATTTTCCGCTTAAGAAGGGCACGCATCCGATTCTCTCCATAAAAAAGGGGCGCCCAATGCAATGCCGACCTGCTGGCGGAAAGAGAGGACCCCGGTCGCCGGAATCGCAAGACGATCGCGCCGGATCGTGAATTGCCCCGCCCGCAATGCCGCCAAGATTTCCTTGCCCGACCGCGCGGAGGCCACCGCAACCGATATCCGCCGGTCTTGATCCCCCTCATGAAAATCAATTCCGGCAAAACCGTGAAAATGCGGATGCCGCTCCCGCAGCCGCTCCAACCCCCGCAGCAGCTGAAGCGACGGGCGCTGCACCCCATGATATCGGCCGTTCCAAATCTCCATTCCATCCAGCGTTCCGGCGCAGGGATAGATCATGTTCAACGCCGCCGGGGAAGGGTGGGCCCAGACCGCAACGCCGCCGGCCTCGTGAATCTGATCGACCAAGGCCGCGATCGAAGGGCCGCGCAGCGGACGGGTGACTCCGAATCCGAGAAGATGGATCCCCGGACCGACCGAGAATTCAAGCCCGGGAATGATCACGAACGACCGATCGGAGAGCGCCTCGCACGCAGAAAGCCATGCTTCCCGCTTCTCTCGATCGAGCCCCTCGGCATGCTCCGTCATGGCGAGGAAGTGATATCCGTCCTGCTGGAAGACCTCTTTGCAACGCTCGAGCGGCCAGCGTCCGTCGGCGGAGTAGGTCGAGTGAATGTGTAAGGCGCCGATTTGTCTTTCAGCCGTTTGATCCAAGGGCCCCTCTCTCCTCGGGAGGAACATCGGCGAAAGCAAAAAGAAGCCAGCCGAGCTCATACGGCCGGCATTCGCGGTCAATCTTGAAGAGGGCCGATTGATCGAAGGCCGACAGCCAGTCGGTCGGACCGACAAAACTGACAAGCTTGTTCAGATAGATCGCTTTTGACAGCGGCCGCCGCCGCCGCATCGACCGCCAAATCACCGCATTCGCCTCATCGACAAATTGGAAGCGGAGCGGGTTCTCTCCCTGCAGCCAACGCAGTCCCCGCTCGATCTCCAGATGGTAATCTTCCATCGAGATCGCCGCAAGCCCTTTGAGCGCCAACGGCGCCATGCCATGCTGGTGGACGGCATAGACCGGATAGCGATCGACGACCCGCCCCCGCAAGGTGTTGTAATGCCAGGCCCACTCTCCGAGCTCTCCCTGCGCTTCACAGATCCGCTCGGCGCAGCGTTTGGCATGCGCGAGCGCCTCCGAATCCGAAAACCGCTTGGCATACTGCGCAAAGGCATAGATCCCGTAGACCTGTCCATCGAAGAACCCAAGACGGCTCCGGAGCGGCCGAAGCCACCCATTCGAGAGCTGCGTCGAGAAGGCAAAGAGGGCGGTCTCGGTGTTGAGGTTGCGCCGCAGCAGCCGATAGGCGAGATGCGCCATCTCATCGAACTTCGCCCGCTCCGGACCGGAAGCGGCCTCCGCCGCGGCGATTAATCCGATCAGAAGCCAGGACAATTCGGTGGTGGCATAAATGCCGTTCCCCGCCTCCTGATAAAACGATCCATTGCGTTCGAGTGCCGCCGCAATCCGGGGATCGACCCTTCCGGTCAAGACCGCCCCCGACCATAAGAGCAGCCCGATGTTTCCGATGTTTCGTGTGGTCGGAAGGGCGCTGATCGCCCCTTCCAGCATCTCTTCCAAATCGAACGGAATCGTCCATCCGCTCTTTGAGACCCGGTGCAGCCCCAGCAGGGTCATCGCCGTATACCGAAGTGAGATCCCTTCCGGCCGGGGTCCTCTGTCTCCATCGCGCATCGTAAAACAGAAAAGACCCCGATCTTTCAGCCACATCCGCTCCAGTCCTCTTAAGGACAGCCGGATCAGCGGGCGGACGGTCTCTTCCAAGGCGAGCAGGGCCAGCGCGCGCTCTTTTTCGGAAGAAACGCTTCTGACCCGCCCGGCTTCCGACGCGACGCCGATTGTACTCTTGTTCATGATCCACCCCCTTTTTGTTGAATAAAGATCCGGTGCCAATATTCCAACACCAGCAGGGTCCAGATCTCTTTATGACGGGTATACGGGTGCGCGGTCTCTTGATCGAGCATCTCCCCCACCCGCTCCTTTCGCATCACCTGGCCGATCAAAGAGTCCTTCTCTGCAAAGAGCCGACGGGCCGACGGGAGGACCTCTTTCTGAAACCAGACGGCCGGAATCGGGAACCCTTTTTTCTGGCGGGTGAGGATCTGCTCCGGCAGGCGCGGTTTCATCGCCTGGCGCAATAAAATTTTTCCCGTTCCCTTCGACAACTTTTGGCGTACGGGTAGCGTTGCCGCAAACTCGACCAATTCATGATCGAGAAAGGGGACCCGCAGCTCCTGCGAGTTCGCCATCGTCATCTTGTCGGCCTTGAGCAGAATCTGATCGGGAAGCCAGACCTTCGTATCGACATAGAGCATCCGGTTGACCGGATCGAGACCGGCGGTTTTCCGATAATACTCTTTGAAGAGGGAGGCGATCTGGGCCCCTCCTTCGGCATATTTGTCCTGAAGCAGCTCCCGCTTCGCCGCTTCGGTGAAAATTCGGGAGACCCCCCAGTAGCGCGCTTCGAGCGGCTGGTCGATCCACTCGGCATATTTCCGCCACCGCGCCGCCCGCTGCTTCGAGAGCAGGCCGGATGCCGCGCGAAGGAGCCACGACGGCGATTTTTTCTGGATCGAATCGATCAGGCGCATTTTATTGTAAAGCCCGTACCCCGCCAGGATTTCATCGGCCCCCTCTCCCGAAAGGACCACGGTCACCCGCTCCTTGGCATATTTCGAGATGAAGAAAAAGGGGATGCAGGAGGGATCGGCCATCGGCTCGTCGAGGTGCCAGACCATCTTCGGGATGAAATCGTGAAACGCGTCCGACGTCAGCCGGTATTCATGGTGGTCACTTCCGAGGTGCTTCGCCACCGCCCGTGCATAGACGAACTCGTTTGCTTTCGGATCGTCATAACCGACCGAGAAGGTCTGGATCGGCCGGTCCCAGCCCCCCTCTTTTGAAATTTCGGTCATTTCGGCGACGATGGCGCTGGAGTCGAGTCCGCCGGAGAGAAAGACGCCGAGCGGCACCTCACTCATCAGCCGCAGCCGGACCGACTCTTTCAAAAGCGCTTCGAACTGCTCAACCGGCGGCTCGCTCCCCTCCGGCGCTTCACGGAACTCGACATCCCAGTAGCTCTGAACCTTCACCTCCCCCTCTCGGTAGAGAAGAAAGTGTCCCGGCATCAGCTTGGTAATCCCCTGAAAGAGGGTCGTCGGTCCGGGAACATACCGAAGCGAGAGATAAGGATCGAGCGCCCCCCAGTTCACCGCACGCTCCACCCCCGGGACAGACAAGAGCGCCTTCGCTTCCGAGGCGAAGAGAAGTCGATCGGCTTGATGCGTGTAATAAACCGGCTTTTTCCCAAGGCGATCGCGTGCGATGAGGAGCTGCCGGCGCGGGCGATCCCAGATCGCAAAGGCGAACATCCCGCGAAGCCGCCGCAGACAATCGGGGCCGAACTCCTCATAGGCATGGAGGATCGTCTCGGTATCGGAGCGGGTCGCAAACCGATGTCCTCGGTCGATCAGCTCGGCCCGCAGCCCAAGAAAGTTGTAGATCTCGCCGTTGAAGACGATCCAGACCGAGCCGTCTTCGTTCGTCATCGGCTGCTGGCCGCCGGACCGATCGATAATCGAGAGCCGCCGATGGCCGAGGCCAATCCCCGGCTCGGTGAAGAGCCCCGCCGCATCGGGACCGCGATGCTGCTGGATATCGACCATCTGTTGAAGAATGCTCCGATCAACCTCTTGTCTCGGATCGCTCTGAACCCAACCTGCAATACCGCACATCGAAAAAACCCTCAGAATAGAAAAATGAATTCAGAAGTCAGGAGCCAGAGACCAGAAGGACTGCTTTTATTCTGACTCCTGACTTCTAACTTTTGGCTCCCCTTCATGACACCCTCGCCGATCCTTCATAGACATCGCGAAGGGCGACCAGGTTGTTTTGGTCTTCGCCGGGGAGCGCAAGACGTTCTCCCTGAAGGGCCCGGTCGATCTGGGAGATCAGATCGGCCACACTTCCCGGTTTGAAGAGGCGGGTCCCCTCGGGCCGAAATCCGGCGTCGCTCGCCACGGTCGGAATGCCGAGCGCCAAGGCCTCCCGGACCGAGATCGCATCGCCGTCGAACAGAGTCGGCCGAACGAATACGTCGGAGAGCGCCATGATGGAGAGACAGAGCGCATGGGGAACATTTCCGAGGAGGCGGATGAACTCCTCCCCCTGCCCCTGCGCAATCTGAGATCGGATCGCTCCCTCTTCCCCCCCCGATCCCATGATTAAACAGCCGAGGCGCGGATAGCGCTTGCGGAGCGCAAGACAGGCCTCGATGAGGAGATCGGTTCCATACTCTTTTTCGAGATAGACCGCCGAGACAATCAACGGGGAGAAACGGCGCCGGTAGTCGTCGATCGCTTCCGGCAGCGCTTGAAGGCGCTCGCCGAGGGCAAAGGCCGGCAGGACACAGATCCGCGCGGGATCGATTCGACTCTCCAGCAAGGCCCTCTCGATTTCTCGATTCACGGCGATGATCTTCTCGAGCGGGGCCGATGCGAAACGGATCAGAAACTTTCTCCCCCGTCTCCCTTTGGCATAATCGGGCATCAAGCCGGAATGGACGGTCACGATGTTCCGCCGGCCGAAGAGAAGCCCGACCCATGCGGTGACGGCGATGGCGAGCCAGCTTTTGACATTGTGGCCGTTGGTGTGGATGTGGCTGATATATCCCTTGGAAGAAAAGCGGATCAGCGTTCGGAGAAACCCGGCATAGCCGGCCACGCGGAGGGCCCCTTCCTTCGGAGTGCGCCCCGGCTCGATGTCGAGCACATCACAGGCCGCACCGCTTTTTCTTAGAAAGTGTGCGAGCTGCTGGACATGGACCGAGATCCCGCCGTAAGGGGGAGGGTAATCGCCGATCAACAAGATCTTCATCATGATGACAGCTTGACCTCCGAGACATTCATCTCTTCTTCTCGCTTACCCGACCAATGGGCTCCCGGCACCCGCTCTTGGAGCAGGCGGTCATAAAATTGCTCCGTCTCCTTGACCATCCGCTCCAAGGAGAAGCAGGTTTCAATTCTTTTTCTGCCGGCCTCTCCCATCTGTCGCGCCAACGCCCGGTCTCCGAGCAGGCATAAGATCCGGTTTGCAAGGGAATCGGGGTGGCCGGACGGCACCAGATAGCCGGTCTCCCCCTCGATGATCGCCTCGCGATTTCCTCCGACATCGGTCGCCACCACCGGCAGGCCGGCCGCCATCGATTCGAGAATGGCATTTGAGAACCCCTCCGCCAAAGAAGGGAGCACCGAGATCTCCATCCGGGACAGGATCTGCGGAACATCGCGCCGGGATCCGAGAAACACGATCTGCTTCTCGATCCCCAGTTCGCGCACGCGCGCCTCGAGCGTCGGCCGAAGCATCCCGGTTCCGATCAGAAAGAATTTCACCGCCGGATAAACCGCAGCCACCCGCACCGCCGCCTGCAACAGGGTTTCATGGCCCTTGACGGGGTTGAGATTGGCGACGATTCCGATCGGGCGGTCTTCCGAATCGAGCGGCAAAGAGACCTCTTGAATTGCGGCGCCGAATCGGTCGAGATCGACGCCGTTATAGATCAGCTCGATCTTTTTCGGGTTGAGCTTCTCCTTCTCGATCAACATTCTGCGGACCCCTTCCGAATTGGCCATCGCACGGGTTAATACAAAGGAGAAGCCCTTCAGCGCCCAGCGGTGCCACCCTTTCATCGTATGCCCCAGGTCGAGCCGGTTCGTCACGATGACCGGCACCTGCGCGATCAACGCGGCCGGCACCCCGACGATATGGGAGTAGAGGTCTTGGGTATGGACAATCTGGACCTCCTCCCGGCGCATGAATCGGGCCATCTGAAGAACCGCGCGAAGCGAACGGGGATAGTAAATCTTTCCCCGGATCGGAAATTCGACCACCGGGATGCCGGTCGCTTCGAGGACCGGTAGCAGCGGCCCTTTCCGAGCCAGACAGCCGACCAGCGGACGGAATCGCTCCCGGTCGATCCGCCGGAGCAGATCGACCATCTGCATCTCCCCCCCCCCGATATTAAGACAATCAACCAAATGCAAGACAGTAGGTCTGCTCATGTGTAACTCCTTGCTTACGATTTCGACAACGCCGGGAGCAGGGCGCCAACCCGCCGGACCATTCGGGCGATCTCCCGTTTCTCGTCGAAAGTGATCAGATGTGAACCGAACAAAAAAACCAAATAAAAAACCGTATAAACCGTCGCCGAGAGCAACACCATCCAGGCGGGAGAAGCCGTTCCGATCCGCCCCATGAAGAAGACCGGGACCGCGCAGAAGACCGAGAAGATGCCGATGCTCAACAGATCCCGCCAAGGGAGCAGCGCCGACAGGGAGAGCGGGATGAGGCGAGCGACCTTCCAGAGCATCGTTACCTTCGCAATCACCAGGACCAACGTCAGCGTGAGCACCCCGCCGGAGAGGCCGAACCAGGAGAGGAGGGGGAAGATGAACAAGAGGGTCAAAACGAGCTTCATGAAGGTGATCTTCAAAATAAAAGTGGTATCGGCATAGGCGCGCAGCACCCCTTCGGTCAGGAAGATCGCCGTTAATAACGAGAAGAGCGCGATCCGGAAGAGAGGAACGCTCGAGAGATAGGTCGGCGTGAAGAGGAGGACGATTAAGTCGTGTGCAACCACCTGAAGGAAGACAAACGCCGGGAAGAAAACCATCGCCAGCTTCTTGGTTATATCGAACCAAAGCGAGATGATCTCCTCCCGCGTCGCCCGCTGCCGAAGGGACGACATCCGGACGATCATCAGCTGAGACATCGGCGTATAGATCAGCTCCACCAAGGGAAGCTGGAACATCCCCACCGAGTAGACGGCGAAAACCGCGGCGCTGTAGGAATAGGCGACGACATACTGATGAAATTTGTCCTGCGTCGCTTGGAGAATGACGGCAAACCCGAACGGGACCGAGTAGGCGAGCTGCTTCCGCAGGGTCGACCAGTGAACATCGCGCCACCGGAGTGAATAACCTCGGATCACATAAACCAACACCCCACAGAAGCGGACAAAGGCAAAGGCATTCATTCCCCACATCAAATCGGTGAGGCGGTGGCTCCAGATCAGCGGCAGCAGCATGCAGGCGGTCTTGGCCGCTTCGGAGAGAAAACCGAGCGCCGACGCCTGAACGATCTTCTGCGAAGAGATCAGCAGCGCTTCAAAATAGGCCGAGGAGAGCATCAAAAAAATGAAAATGCCCATTTGAAAGAGATAGGGGGCGAGTTCCGGATTGTTGAAATAGCCGGCGATCGTCTTTCCGAAAAAAGCAACGAAGAGGAGCGCCACCAGGCCGGAGAACTGGAGAAAGAGAAAGGCCTGGATCAGATAGGTCTTCATCCGCTCCGGCTCTTTGGGAATAAAATAGTAGAGGCTCTGAATAATGCCGAACGGCAGGATCATAAAGAGGCTCGAATAGACGAGAAAGATCTGCTTATAAGTTCCATATTCGGTTGGATTTAAATATCGGGCCAGGATGATCGGAATCAAAAAAGTAAAGGCGGAGGAGAGTCCCCGTCCGAAGATCAGCGTCAATGCTTGCTTGCTGATGGAGGCGCTCTTCTCTCCCTTTGCTTGTGAAACCCCATTCTCTGTCGTGGGAAGCGGCGCCTGTCCGTTCGACTCAATCCGCTTCTGTTCGGATATCGACTGCACACTCATTCTCTTTCCACCTTTTTCCGTTGCAACACCACCGCAAGTCCCGCAAAAATATAAGGAGGCCAGGTCCGCGACACCCCGAGGGTGAGGCTACAGGCCAAAAATCCCCAGAGGGCGATCTCCGCCGCCCGAGCATAGAGGGCCGCCCGGCGATCCGTCTCGTCTTCCTGAATTGCTTCCAGCCGTGGGGGCCGCCCGACCGCAGACGTCGGACCGATCATCGGACCCATCAAGGGGCGCCGGACCCGCGGAGCGCTCCGGGAGGGTCTTCGAATCCTCCAGAGCGCGCTCCCCATCAAACCGAGAAAGCTGACCAATCCGGGAAGGCCGGTCTCGCCCATCACATTGACAAATGTATTATGCGCCGCCCGCCACTTCGTTCCTGCATCTCCCGGAGCATAGATCGGCCAGCCGAGGACAAAACAGCCGACCCCCACCCCCAGCAGCGGACGATCTTGCACCATCGCGAACCCCGCCTTCCAGGCATAGACCCGCCCCATCGCCGATTCGTCTTGACGAAAATTCAAGATGGTCTCGGCCCGCTCCCAATAACGCGCCGGCGCGAGCGGAAGGAGGACGGCGCCGAGCGCCGCCGCCAATGCGAAATTAAAGAGCCGGTTTCGGGAGCGAAGGAACTGGAAGAAGAAGACGACCATCAGCCCAACCAGCCCTCCCCGCGAGAAGGTCAGATAAATCGTTACCAAAAAGATGCAGAGCGGCACCAGAAGGAGCAGCCGCTTGAAGAACGATTGCTCCATCTCCAGGAGGGCGAGGACGACCGGGATCAAAATAACCAGATTGTAGGCAAGGTCATTCGGGTCGGCGTAGATGCCGATCCAGGCGGCGCGATACCCCTCCACCAGATCGATCTTGAGGAAAAAGCGGACCAATGCGCCGACCGCCGGCACCATCGCCGCCCAGGTGATCACCCAGAAAAGCGGCCGGATTCGCTCGTTTCGATTCAACAGATGGAGAATTAAAAAGTAGACCAGCACCACCTTCAAAAAATCGAGAAACGCGTTGAGGGCATACTCCCGCCAGAGGGCCGTGATGATGGACAGACCATTACATACCGCAAAGGCGATCAGGAAGAGCGAGGGGGGATCGGTCAGCCGCCAAGGGGTCCCTTTCGCCCGCATTGCAGAGAAGAGGAAAAGAAACGAGATCACCGCCAGTCCCTTGGCGATCGGCCAATCTTCCAACGGGTGATAGAGCATCCCCGGAGAGATATAAATCAAGGAGACAAAGAGGAGGAGCGCACCGTATGCAATCCGCTCCTGGACCGACGGACGTCCCGCCTCGGGACGCTCGCGCAGCGGCTTCGAAGCGGCCGCTGAAAAAGAGAGCGGGCTCTTAAAAGCGAGCGGCTCCCCGCCTGCCTCGGCAGGGATGCCCGAGAGAGGGGTCCTGTATCGACCGATTTGCGCCATTATTTCTCCTAAAACCTCAGCCTGAATCTAAATTGCTAAACCTAATTAAAAGGGGCGGGGGCCGAGAGGGGAAGCGCCGTCGGATGACGTCGCCCTTGCCCCGCGTGTCCCTGCAAAACCTGAACGATCCGGAGGGCTGCCTGGCCATCCCACAACGCCGGCACCTTCCCTCGTTTTCCGCGTCCTTCAATGATATCGATCACCGCCGACAGAACCCGCTGCGGATCGGTTCCGGTCAGCAGATTGGTCCCTTGGGTGATCGTCACCGGCCGTTCAGTGTTCTCCCGAAGGGTCAGACAGGGAATGGCCAAGGCCGTCGTCTCCTCCTGAACTCCCCCGGAATCGGTCAAGACCATTTTGGCATCCCGCATCAGCCGGAGGAAATCGAGATAGCCGGCCGGCTCGCAGAAGGTCACGTTCTTCATCGCGCGAAAGGAGGTCATCAGGTCGAACTCTTCCATTCGACCGAGCGTCCGGGGATGGACCGGGAAGACCACCCGGATTCGCTTCTCCACCTCGGAGAGGAGGGCGAAGATCCGGTGCATCCCCTCCTGCGTATCGACGTTCGACGGACGGTGGAGTGTGAGCAGGGCATACCCCTGGGGGGCCAGGTTCAGCTGGCGAAGGATGGTCGATCGCTCCGCCTCCTGCGCATGGCTGATCAATGCGTCGATCATCACATTCCCGACCCAGAAGATCCGCTCCTTTCCGATCCCCTCATTGAGCAGATTTTGAACCGCGCTCTCCTCGGTGGCAAAGAGCAGCTCGGAGAGCTGATCGGTTAAAATACGATTCATCTCTTCCGGCATCCGCCGGTCGAAGCTCCGCAGACCGGCTTCGACGTGGGCGACCGGAACCCCGACCTTCTCGGCGGCCAGCGCGGTGGCGAGCGTCGAGTTGACGTCGCCGACGACGAGGACCTGATCGGGCTTCTTCCAGAGGATCACCTCTTCGAATCGCTGCATAATCTCCGCAATCTGCCGGGCCGCGCTCCCTGAGCCGACCCCCAGATTCACATCGGGGATCGGAAGGCGAAGCGCGTCGAAGAAGACTTTCGAGAGCGTTTGATCGTAATGCTGGCCGGTATGGACGAGGGTGGTCTCGAAGAGATCGCCCCATCCTTCCTTGATCTGTTGAACCAGCGGCGCCATCTTCACGAAATTGGGCCTGGCGCCGACCACACAAATGAGTCGGATCATTCTTGCTGGGGTCTCCTCAAAAATAATTTGAGATCGGGTATTTTTTGTCTTGACCGATTTTAAAAAGCCCTTTGATCTGGGAGACGATCATCGCCTTGGAACATTTGGATGACCAGCCCCAAGCGCTGTTCTCCCAGAGGAGCTCTCGGCCGAGCAGATAGGGACTGAGGCCGATCTTGTTGACCCGATGCGCGGTGGTGCAAGCGGAGCGGTACCCGCAGGCCTGCGCCGCTTCCGCGACCGATGCATTGACCCGCCCATCCGGATAGGCGAGATGGACGGTCTTGATGCCAAGCCGTGTCTCGAGCGTCTCCTTGGAGCGCCGCAGCTCCTCCAGGGCCGCCGTCGGCTCGACCTCGGTCAGCAAACAATGGCTCGCCGTGTGAGAGCCGAAATGCATCCCCTCCCGCGCCATCGCATCGACCTCTTCCCACGAGACCATCATGGCATCGGCGGGAAACCCCTCTTCACCCAGACAAAGCTTTTCCTGCAAGAGCGCCACCAGGGCGGTCAGCTCTTCTTTCCAATAATGCTCCAAGACCTCGCGGGTAATCTCCAGCGGAGAGGTCCCACGGATCGGGACGGTCGGATTCATCGTGATTCGCTGTCGCAGCACCGCTTCGATCGGAAGCGATTCCTGCATCGCCTTGTGGATCAGAAAGAAGAGCCGATCGTGGTCGAAGTGCCGAGAGGTGCCGACATAATCGGTGCAGAGATAGAAGATCGCCGGGACCCCCTTCCGCTTTAAAATCGGATAGGCATGATCGTAAATCCCTTTATAACCGTCGTCAAAAGTCACCACCACACTGTCGCGCTTGAGCTGCCGTTTCCCTTCGACAAATTCGACCGCCTGGTCAATCGAGAGGAAATCGAAGTGCGAGCCGATCTGATCGATCTCTTTCTCAAAAAGGGCACGCGACATCAGCTGCTGCGGCATCATCCCCGCTTCGGCGGCCTCCTCAGCCGACTCCACGACGGCATGATAGCCGACCATGAAGAGGCGGTTCTGGGCAGGGCAGCGATCTCGGAACTGGACATAGAGATCGAGCAGGCCGCTGTAGTAGGCCCCTCCCGCCAAGGCCGACTTCATCCATCGTCGAAAAGGGGGAAGCGACGGCAAACGGGTCTCGGGAATCACCGGCCGGGGAGTTCGTAAAGAATGCGGGGAGAAGTGAGGAACCTCCATATTACTTTCAGATTTTGAAATCATCGTTTCGATTTACCCGTTTCGTATGATTGTTCTTCAGCGACCGATCTCTTCCGCCTCGCCTGTCTCATTCGCTCGATCCACCCCTCGGGGAGGAGCCTTCCGGCCCAACGTCTCGCCGCTCTCTCCGATGCACGCAGGGTGAGATAACAGCCAGCCTTCCATTGAGGGGGGGTGAGGAGGAGGTGAACCGTTCTCCGCTCGTCGGACGTCCAGTGGGTTTTATACGCCTCCGGTCCCCTCAAGAAGTCGAACTCGCTCCATCGCTGCGCGATCGCATATTGAATACATTTCGCCATCAAAACCATCCCGACACTTTTATCTTTCCAGGCGGGATCAAACCCGGCCTGGTAGTAAAAGAACCGATCCTTCACGACAAAACCGTAAAGGGCTGCAACCGTCTCGCCGTCAACCTGAAGGGAAAAGAGCCGGGCGATCCGCTTCTGGAAAAAATAGTCGGCGGTCTCGCGGTGGAAGGGGGTTTTTACCTCACTGACGAAAGCGTCCGATCCCCCCTGCTCCGACCATCGTTTCTGATGAAGCGCGATCAGCCGCTCCATCCCCACCCGGCCCGACTCCGGCTGATCGAGTACGACCCACTCCACACGGTGTTCCCGCTCCAGGGCGCGCAGCTTCCGGCGAATCGTATACCGCATGCTGCTGCTGAGCCGGTTGAGATAATCATCCCAAGTCGGCGGCAAGGTGAGATAAGGGCAGACCTCCCCTTCTTCTTGCCGAACCTGCCATCCCCGCTGGGAGACGCCGAGAAGGACCGGAAGGTGCATCGAATCGTGCGCCAGATGGCGGAGGGTGATAATGTCCCACCCATGCGCCCCCTTCGACAGATAGCCGATCACCGCTTCGGCCACCTCCCGCTCACACCCTTTTCGCGAGAGGAAGTCGAGGTAATCCGATCCGACCCCCTGATCTCCGAGAAGCGAGAGGGCGCGAAAGGTCATTCCAAGGGAGCGGACGTCGGATTGATAGAAGGGGGCGATCCCGATCAGCTCTCCACGGCGCCGGATGAAAAGAACCGCCAACTGCTTGCCGGCGCCGAAATGGCACCACCAAGCCGAGATCCATCCCCAGCTCAAGAAAGGGTTTTGGACCGCGGCCTCGTTGAAAAGGGATTCCCAGGCAGCTCTCGATACAAAGAGCTCCTGATCGCTCCAAATCTGCTCGACCGTAAGATCCCGTTCGAGACCCGATTCGGCGACCCTCTCCTTTTCATCCGGCAGCACCAGCGACTCCATCCTTCTGGAAATCATCGAAGCATCTCCCTCACCACCTCAACCATATAGTCGAGATGCTCCCTGTCGAGGGTTTGATGAATCGGCAACTCCAACAGATGGGCACGCAGAGAATCGACCTCGGCGTACACCCCCTGCGGAACCGCAGGATGGGGAATGGCCCAGAAGTCGACCGACTCAATCCCTCGGGCGAACAGCGCGTTTGACGCGCGCTCTTTATCGTCGACCCAGATTGGGAAAAAGAGGGGGCAGACCCCCGGCGGCAGCGAGGTGAAGACAAGCCGGTCCTTTAGATCGAGCCGCTCGAGGAGATAGTTGAAGTTCTCTCTCCGGCGCGAAACGACGCCGGCGGCGTTGACCGAGCGGAGAATCCTCTTTGAGACGGCCGACATTCCCCAATCGACCTTCCCCAGATTAAACTCCATGTTGGCGACGCTCGTCCGATCGACCTTTCCCACCTTCAGAAGGGTCGCGACGACTTCTCTGGAGTAGTTATGAAGGAGCGCGCCGGTTGCAGGGTGCGACATCTTAAATCGGTTCAGGAGTCCGCCGGTAAGATGGCTCAGGGTCGAAACAAGAGGCGGTCCCACCCGCGGCGGCGGCAGCGGACGATCGGTCCGGTTCACCACCAGGCCCCCTCCATTCGGAAGGGGGAGGGATTTGTGAAAGGAGAAGATCCCAATGTCGCCGAAGGAGCCGACCGGCCTCCCGTTGATCTCGCTGAAGAGGGAGAGGGCGCAGTCTTCCACCAATAAGAGCCGATATTTCGTGCAAAGCCGGAGCAGCGCGTCCACCGGCTGCGGAAATCCGAGATAGTAGATGAGATAGATCACGCGGGTGTCGGGAGTGATCTTCTTCTCCAAATCTTCGAGATCGATCTGAAGCTGCAGATCGACCCGGTAGAAGTCGACCCGGAGGCCGGCCTGCAGGACCGCTTCCACCTCCACCCCATGATGATAGGCCGGAATCAGAACACGACTCTCCGCCGGAAGCCCCAAGTATTTCATCCCGTGCCAGACCGCGTTGCGGCCGTAGTAGTAGTCGTAATATCCTCGATGATTGAATGGAAACGGGAGCGGCCCCCCGCGCCGCGCCAACGAGGTCGGCGAGAAGGCCGGAAGCACCGGGATAAAATAGGGCTTGGGACGCCGATTGCCGTTTATCGCCGCCACGGTATTCAAGCCGCCTCCTTCCCCACCGCTTCTGCGGTCCTTTCAAACGGCGCCTCCGGGAGCGGCTCGGTGGCGGGCTTGGCCGAAACGCCGAACGCATCTTTGCGGAGTAGCCGCCGCTGTAACCGAGTCAACCAGGAGATCTCCCTCAAATAGGGGAAGAGCTTAAACTTGATCAAATAAATCGCCCGCGGAATCATCCCTCCCTCGAATAGATAAAGCCAGAGGTGCGGGCGAAGCTGCGCCGTCCAATCCTCTTTCCAAGCCATGCGCGGCCCGAGAAAATCGAGCTCGGTCAATCCCTCTTGAAAGGCGGCCGACAAGATCTCCTGATGGAGGAGAATGCCGGGGGAATATCGGGCATAGGCCGGATCATATCCCAGCTTTAGATAGTAGAGCTTTTGATCGTAAACCAGCGTATAGTAGAAGGCGATCGGTCGATCGTCGAGCTTCAAGAAGTAGAGACGGAGCCACCCGCGTTCCGCCGCCGTATGGGCCCACTCCGAATAGAACTCGGACCACCCCCCGTTTCCATCGATCGCAGTTCCCGCGGCCCCCTTCCATGCCATCGCCTCAATCCGAAAACCCTCTTCCAAATGCGGGATTAAACCGGCCGTCCCCCCGTCCCGCGAATCCCCGGTGACACAGACCAGGGCGACCTTCCCCTGCTCTTCCAGCTGCCTGCGACGGCGGCGGAGGTTGCGACGCAAATTTCCCGAGACCGACTCAAAATAGGAGGACCATTTCCCCTGCATGGGAAGGATCGGCGTTTCAAGAGAAGGACGCATTCCCAACCGCCGCCCTCCCCGGCCCGACGCCGCCGTGAGGTGGGTCAACGTCGGGGAATCGGCCGGCAGATCCTGCAGCTCGAGGAAATGGATGCGCGGCCGGCGCGCCGAAAGGTAGTCGGTGAGCGCTTTGAATATCCCTGCGCGCGCTTCCTCGGAGAGATCGGCCAGAATGAAATCGAACCGACACGAATGGTCATTGCAGAGCGAGGTCCAGATGCGACAAGGGATTCCGACCCGGAACCCGCGCTCTTCCATTAAAGGGGCGATTGCGACCAGGGCGCCTCCCTGCGCCCGAACCGTCAAGATCGCCATCCGGCGCTTCCCTTCACCGAATGCTTTCCACCAGATCCGGAACCATTCATGGCGCAGGAATGGGGCATTGATCGGAGCGGCCGCCAGTAAGGCGTTCCACTCTTTCTCCAGCGTTGTGAAGCGGTCGAAATCGGAGATTTCTTCAACCTGATAGTCCACGCATCTCCTCTCGCCCTTAGGCGGCCTTTCTCCCCGAATTGGTCGGCGGCGTCACCGGCACGGGAAGGGCCGATCCGTCTGCGATCTCCCAGGCATCCGTTTCGGTGGAGCGAACCCAAATATTTTTTCGTCGTCGAAGAAATGCATAGAGGCCGACGATCGCGGCCGTATTCATGATGACAAAGGCATAAGGAAACTGAAGGATTCCACGAAGGATTCCAAGTGAGAAACGGACACCCCGCGCCGGCGCCTCCGGAGAAGAGGGAAGCGGAGTCGGCTCCCCTCCCGTTGCCGCCTCGGTCTCTTCGGCATCGGACGTCTGCTCAAGATGTTTTTGGGTCGACCTTCGCATATGACATCCCTCCCAATAAGGCCAGGCTGTACCAGACCAGTTGAAGTAGCAGGAAGATAAAATAGATCCCCTGCGTCAAAAATAGGTTGGAAAGAAGGAGCAAAATCAACATAAAGGGGACCAAGAGCCGCGCCACCTTGTGCGAGAAAAACTGGAAGAAGAGACGGTTCTTTTTCAATGACCAGAGGGCGCCGACCTCCCACAAAAGCTGGTAATTTCCCGCAAGCGTTCGAACCTTCCGGAGGAACTCGCTCTCCGCCCGCCTCGGGACGAAGTCATAAGCAAGCGCCTTTGGCTCGAAGACCACACGGTATCCTCTGAAGACCGCCTGCATCGGGATCAGCACATCATCCAAGATCGTCTCGGTCGGGATCGGATCATAGAGCGATCGGCGCAGCGCATAAATCGCTCCGGTCGCTCCCAGCATCGAGTCGACGTCGCTCTCCATCTTCCTGAGCCACTTCTCATAGCGCCAGTAAAGGCCGACGCTCACGACCCCTTTCCCCCCCGGCCGGTCCATTAAGATCAACTCGCCGCTGACCGCCCCGACCCGCTCATCGGCAAAGTTGGAAACAAGGTGGAGAATGGCATTCCGATCGAGTATTTGCCGGGCGTCGATGAAAACGACGACCTCGCCCCACGCATGGGCCACCGCCCGGTTGAGGGCCGCCGCCTTTCCGACGTGGGCCGGCGCGGTCAGCAGCATCAGCACCGGACCGTCTTGATGCGCTTCCTGCCAGCAGGCAACCTTCGCTTCCGTCTGATCTTCGGAGCCGTCGGAGGAGACGATGATTTGCAACAAAGAGGAGGGATATTCGAGTTCAAAAAGATTTCTCAGCTTCTGCTCGATCAGCTTCTCCTCGTTATACACCGCCAGGATGACCGAAACGGACGGAAGCATGCTTTCCTTCCGAACCTGCTTTCGCTTCATCGATCTCCATGTGGACAAGATCAATGGGTAACCGAAGTAGGTATAGACGATCACCAAAAATGAGAACCAGAAAACAGCCTTCACCACGATAGTGTTGTACCTTTGCCTGATTGTAAAGTGGAGCAGTAAATAAGCGCTGTGAGGTCCCTTACTCCGCCTGAACGCCCCCTCCAACTGGGGATGTCCATCTCAGGGTCGGCCGTAGAACCTCCTGGATCAAAGCCCGTTTGCTCTCCGCCCCTCTCTGCCGCTTCATCGCGCCCCTCTTCCAAATAAAACGATTTTAATCGTCTGGAAGATGATCCAGAGATCAAAGAAAAACGACATGTTCTTAATATAAAAAAGATCATATCTTAATTTCTCTCTGGCATCCTCCACGGAAGCGCCGTACGGGTAGCGGATCTGGGCCCATCCGGTGACCCCCGGCTTGACTGCAAACCGGAGCGCATAGAACGGGATCTGCTCGGAGAGCTGCGCAACGAAGTAAGGGCGTTCCGGTCGGGGTCCGACGAAGCTCATCTCCCCTTTCAGAACGTTGATGATCTGCGGGAGCTCATCTAATCGAAGCGTTCGTAAAACCTTTCCGATGCGGGTCACCCGGGGATCGTCCTTCTCGGCCCAGACCGGTCCGGTCAATTTCTCCGCATCGTGACGCATCGATCTGAACTTGAACAACATGAACGGCCGCCCCTCTTCCCCCACCCGTTCCTGCCGGAAAAAAATCGGCCCCGGAGAGTCGAGCTTGATCGCAATGCCCAAAAGAACCATCACTGGAAAGGTGACGATCAGGATGACCGTGGAGGAGAGGATGCCGGTGACCCGCTTGCTCCACTTCGCAAAACCCGATCGATTAAAGCCGTCGGCATAGATAAACCCGCTCGGCTTAATGTCTTCAAGAAAGACCTTTCCGCTGACCTGTTCATAAAAGCGGGTCCCCTCCATGAATTCGACCCCTTGGGCGCGGGCGCCCAAGAGGGCCGGGATCGGAAGCCGGCCCCGGCGCTCGGAGGCGGCGATGATCACCCGATCAATCCGCTCCCTGGCAACGATGGTCGGGAGGTTGTCATAGGTTCCGATAATCCTCGGATTAACCAAACTCTCCCCCAGCCGCCGGGCATCTTCATCGAGGAAGCCGACCACCTTGAAGCCGAGCCCCTTTCTCTTGAGCATCTCCTGCGCCACCCGGCGGGCCACATCCTGCGTGCCGAGGATCAAGATCCGCTCTTCGACGCCGTCCAGAAGCCGGCTGTAGATTGCCCGCCATAAGAAAATGGAGAGGAGTCCCATGATGACGGCCAGTCGGAGCCCCGCCGGAAAGGCCGATGCGGGGAGGAGGACGGAGATGCCCGCAAAGACCAACAGGCCGATTCCGCCAACCCGGACCAGGCGGATCAAATGGCGGTGATCCGGGGGGAAGATGGTGAAATCATAAAGATCGGCATAGTAGAGGACGAGATGGAAGATTCCGGTGATGACCAGGCCATGAATGGCGCTCCACCAGCCGTCGGCACCGGGCGGACGGCCCGACAACGGCGCCAGGATAAGGCTCAGGGTCACGGAGAGCCAGATTAAAAAGCTTTCCATCCCGCAGAAGAGGATGCTGCGTGTCGGGAGACTTCGGTTAAACACCTTAATCATCGGAGTGGCCTCGATCTTCAGTCGCCTGTGCAGAATAGGTTTTTTGGTAACTGGAATAAACGGCGCTGTAATGGGAAGAGCGCTCGAAATCGACCCCGTTCAGGACGACCCCCACCCAATTCTGGAGATCGATGCTCTGCATCGCCAGGTCGAGTGTTTCAGTCGATGTCTTTCCAGCACGGAGGACGAGGATCGTCCCGTCGACCCGCGCTCCCAGCACGGCGGAATCGGCGAGAGGAAGAATCGGAGGGGCATCGAACAAGACCGTATCGAACCGCTCCGCCAGAGAGGCGATTAATTTTTTCATCTTTGCCGACGCGAGCCACTCCGACGCGGCGACTTGGGTGCTTCCGGCCGCCAGAAAGGAGAGCGATCCGGAGGAAAGAAGCGGATGCTCGATCGGGATCAATGCCGCCTCGAGAGGAACCCGCTCTTCCAAAACATCGACCAGCCCTTCCTTCATTCGAATCCCGAGCAGTCGATGGAGGGTGGGACGTCGGAGGTCGCAGTCGACCAGCGCCACCCGCCGCTCTTTCATCTGCGCCATACAGAGCGCCAGATTGGCCGTGGTCATCGATTTCCCCTCCCCGACCACCGGACTGGTGATCATGAAGGTCCGAAAGCCCTTCTCCCGTGAGAAATGCTCAATCCGCGACCGAAGGACGCGATACTGCTCCGCCGCGATCGACTTCGAATCGCTGACCGTCACGAGGTGCTCATCAAAACGGGCGCTCCCCAACATTTTTCCGCGCATCACCTCTCTCCTTATTTCTCGGTAAAGCTGATCGTCGCGGCATCCAAGCGGCCGAAGGTCGACGAGTTTTGATAGAAGTAGAACAGGGTCAGACAGAGCAGGATGAGGCTCACCCCCCAGATGACGCGCCGGCGAATGCGCGCCCTCCTCACATCGCTGAAGGTCTCTACATGAGGGATACAGACGAGGACCGGCAAGCCGAGATATTGATGGAGATCCCCGGCGTAGCGGAAAGTGTGATCCGACATCTCCAGCATCACCGCCAAGCCGATCCCCAGGCCGAGACCGACCATCGAGCCGATCACGGCAATTAAGGTCCGATTCGGCTTAAACGGCTTCATCGGCAGGGTCGCCTCGTCGATAATCCGCGCCTCGGAATTCTGAAACTCGGTGTCGATGACCGAAGGATTGGAGCTGGCCTTCGGCGGAGGGGCCGCCGCGGCGGCGCTCTTCTCGGCGCTCAGAACCGCCTGCACCTCGGCGATTTTCTTCCGCAGATTGATCAGCTCGGGGTACTCCTTGGTATAGGTGGTCTGAAGGTCGGCCATCTGGGTATAAAGCTCTTTAAGCTTCGCTTCGAGAAATTGAACCTGCGGGTTCGTCGGAGCGACCGTCACCTGCTCTTGAAGCAATGAAATAAACTGACGGGCGATCCGGTTGGTCGCCTTCATCACCTTTTCCGGCTCTTTCCCATCGTAGGAGATACTAAAGACGTCGTTTGCCTTGATGTCGATGTGGATATCTTTTCGCATCTGCTCGATGACCTCATCCGCCGTCTGCTGGCCGACCGACTCCCGGTAGAGCGACTCGGTGTCGATGATCGGCTGTAAAAAGGCCCGGCTGTAGATGACTTCGCTCAGCGCTTTTAGCCGATTTTCCATTCGATAGAGGTCGTAGGTCTTCGCCACCTGCTCCGAGAAACGGTGCGGCTGGACCAAGACGATCGACGTGGCCCGATAGACCTTCGGCATCTTCAGGACAATCATGACCGATGCAACCGAGACGATCAGCGTCGTCAGCCAGATCCAGTGCTTTCTTCGTTGAAAACATTCGAGAAGATATCCGATTGAAATTTGATTCTGTTGGCTCATGATTCACCTTCTACAAGTGGGTTCGCGACACTTTTAGGGGACGACGAGCGTGTCCCCGGCCGCCAGGAAGAGACGATCTCCCGTGATCTTTCCCTGAATGACATCCTGATACCGCAAGCGGATCCACTGGGTCTCTTTCCCGTTCTTCCGGATGATGACCAACCGTTCGGTCGCCGCAAATTCGTTGAACCCCTCCGCCATCGCGATGGCGTCGAGGACCGTCAGATCGCCCCGAAGCGGGTAGATCCCCGGTTTCTTTACCTGTCCCAATACCGAGACCTTCGAGCTGTTGATCTCCTTGACGATCACCGTTACGCCGGAGACCTCGACAAATTTCTCCAGCCGCTTCGAAATCGCATCTCGGAGAACTGCCGGCGTCATTCCTCCCGCCTGAACATCGTTGATGAGCGGGAGGGTGATCTTTCCGTCGGGCCGGACGCGCACCTCTTTAGAGAGCGATTCGTTTTTCCAGACCACGACCTGAAGCAGGTCGTCCGCTCCGATGACGTAAGCGCGCTCCTCGGTCGGGACGGTCCGCTTGACGTTTGTCACCTGGGTCACCGGATCGGCGCATCCACTCAAAATGAAGAAAAAAAACCACAAAGCAGCGATCACATTCTGCACGCGCATCTTATTATCCGTTTCTCATGGGAATGGGTCAAGAAGAAGTCTCGAGCCCACCTTCTTTGATTTTATAGAGCAATGACCGATAGCTGATTTTCAAAATCTCGGCGGCCTTCCGCCGGTTCCAACGGGTCTGGTTGAGCACCTTCCGGATCACTTCGCTTTCGAGCTTTTTAGAGACCTCGCGGCTGACCTGCTTGAGCGAAAATCCGGCCGGATCGGCCTGACCCGTCGTCGCCCCTTTTGAAAAAAGAAGCGGGAGATTGCAGTGTTCTTCTCCCAGGATCACAATCCGCTTGATGAAGTTCTCCAGCTCCCGAACGTTTCCGGGCCAGTCATAGTGAATAAACGCCGCCAAGGTCTCCGGGGTGAGCGGTTGATAGGTCTTGTTGTATTCCTGATAATATTGTCGAAGAAAATAGCCGGCCAGGAGCGGGATCTCTTCTTTTCGTTCACGCAGCGCGGGGATGCGAAGCGAGACGACGTTGAGGCGATAGAAAAGATCGTCCCGAAAAAGACCGGCGCGCACCGCCGACTCCAGGTGGCTGCTCGTCGCGGCGATGATCCGGACATTGACCTTCTCGCTCTCCTCTCCACCGATTCGGGAGAACTCCCCGGTCTCGAGGACATGGAGCAGCTTGGCCTGGAGCGAGGGGTGCATTTCGCTGATTTCATCGAGAAAGATGGTCCCCTCGTGCGCCAAACCGAACTTTCCGGCCTTTCGTTGATAGGCGCCGGTGAAAGCTCCCTTCTCGTAACCGAACAGTTCGCTCTCAAGCAGCTCCTTGGGGAGCGCCGCACAGTTGATTTTGACGAACGGCATCTCTCGGCGCTTTGAATTCAGATAGATCGCCCGCGCGATGACCCCTTTTCCGGTTCCCGATTCTCCCCGGATCAATACAGTCACGTCGGTCCCTGCAACCTGCTCGACGATTTTCTTCACCTCCATCATCGCCGGACTACAAGAGGAGAGGAGCCAGGAGGGCTGCTCTTTTGCGATCTCGCTCAATGCGGCGATCTCCGAAACCAGCGTCGTCTCGTCGATGATGTTCATGAGCGCCCCTTTCAGCTCCTGCGCATCAAACGGCTCCGACATGTAGTTCGCCGCGCCGAGCTTCATGGCGGTGACGATGTAATCGATTTTCTTTTCTCCGACCACCACCACCGGAACGTTCCCCTGTTCCTGCCGGACCTCTCTCAGCTGCTCCCAGCAGGGGGGTTCCTCCCCTCGCAGATCGAGCATGACCAGATCGGCCCGTCCCGCGACGTAGGGGCGACTCGAATCGATGACAAGGTACTTCAGTCTCAGCAGCATCAATTTCAGCTGGGTAAATTTATCAGAAGATGTTCCCAGCAACAATACTTTTTTCTTCAATGTCCCCCTCAGGTAACGCATGTGAAGGATGAGAAAGAGCACTCATCAGTTTGACACTGTAAGGGAGCAAAACCCATGCCGCATCAATCTTATTCAAAAAGTGCATCGGTTTCGTTAGGTTACTATTTCCGAAACCCTTCAGTCAATTTATGTTGGAGCGCTTGCATATTCTCTGCAAACAATTGCGAATTAAAAGGGAGATCGTGTAAGCAATAAAACGGAAGAAAAATTTGCGCTATTACCGTGGCTCTAAATGTGGACTACGTGTTTTTGCAGCATCAATACCGGGCGCGTCCGGATAGGTCGTCAACGCGGTGAGGCCGATGAAGACGCGATTGTCATAAATGTCACGCGGGCTCCCATGAAGATTTTGTCGTCGGTAAGAGTAGCTGGCGACCGCCCTTAACCAAGAGGCCAACCGAACCTGCTCTTCGACGCGGACGCCGATCGTATCGAGATTGACGCGATTCGAAAGAAGCGGCTGCTGAAACGCCCAGCTCGCCCCCATGATGGAGTCAAACCAGGAGGTCAGATGAAATATCGCCGAGCCGGAGAAGGTGTTGGTGATGAAAACTCCCGACAATCCGCCGACGACCGAGACGTCGCGGAGAAAATCGGCGGTGAAGACGACGACCGCACTGTATCGCTGCTCGGCGCCGAGGCCGAGGAGAATGTCGTTCTGCTCTTGTCCGCGATCGATGATGGCGAGGAGACCGGCCATCCCCCGCCCGGTTAGGGTCTGCGTAAATCGGTGCTCCACCTTCAGCGCGCCGGTGTGCACCTCCGTGTTGCCCCGATTTTCGAAATAGAAGTTGCGGTATCGATATTCGGGGGTAACCTTGTCGAGCGGGGTTAAGAGATACGTCATGGCGCCGCGCACTTCATTTTCATCGACATCGATGAAATTCGGATCTTTGAATTGGGTGACGCGGTTTGACACCTCGGCTTCCAAGGTCAGCCGGGGTGAAAACCGATAGGCCCCCTTCAGAGAAACGGTATTCGTAAAATACTCGGTCCTTCGAAGGAGGAGATTCAGCTGCTCGACCGGATCGATTGAATGAAGAAACGTATCGAAAAATTCAAACGTCCAAATCCCGCTCGGCCGGAGGGTCAGTCGGGTATCCAAACTTTGAGCCCGATTCCAGGTCGATAAGTCGGAATGCTCTTGATAGAACGCAAAATCGGCCCGGACGTCGGCCTCCCATCGGACCCGTTCTTGCTCAACCAAAAAGCTGAATTTCGGCCTCACACGGGTGATGAAATCCGATTCCCGATTGAACGTCCGGAAGAAAATATTGTCGTCGTATTCATAATCGACATCCAGCGCGGGGGTCAGATGAAACCGGGGCGGCTCCGGCTCCGACGGCCGAGGCGGCTCGCTCTCCAAGGCAAGTTGCGCGCCCGCGGGAGCCGCTTGCAGGAGGAGACTAAAAAAGAGAAAGAGAGAAAAAAAGATCGAGACGCCGCTCAAGGGAAAGAGCGCTCGGCGTCGGCATCCGACGCGTTCCCCTGCCGGAATGAAGGATGAGCCGTTTCCAGAGAGTCCGGGCGATCTCATTTAACGATGATCGTGTCTCCCGGATCGAGGTAGACATTTTGGTCCAGGTTCTCCCCGGAGACATAGGCGCGGTAATCGAATCGGAACCGCTGCCCTTTCTGTTTTTTCATCAGGAGGATATTGTTGGTCGTTGCAAATTCGGTAAAACCCTCCGCCATCGAAATCGCTTCCAGAATGGTCGTCCTCCCTTTCAGGAGATAGACCCCCGGCTTTTTCACCTCTCCCAAGACGGAAACCTTGTAGTTATTGATCTCGGAGACGATCACCGTGACGATCGGATTGTCGATATAATGCCGCAATCCCTTTGCAATGGTCTCCTTCAGCTGCGACGGCGTCATTCCGGCCGCCTGGATGTCGTCGACCAGCGGCATGGAGATTTTTCCATCCGGACGGATCGGAAGGGTCTTGGAGAGATGCTCATTTTTCCAGACAACGATCTGGATTACATCACCGGGGCCAAGCGTATACTCCTCGAACCGCTGCTTCCCCGGCTCCACTTTGGCCCCCATATCGGCTTTTGGATCGACGTCCGGGGGGAGAGATTGGGCCGGAGAGGTTTGTACCATGATTAAAAAGATGGTGACGATGAAAAATGAAAATAGCGACCCGCTGGTCGTTCGGCGAAACATAACTTTCTCCACCCCCTTGTAAATTTGGACTGACTTTAAAAAATGTTGATCTGAACGAGAGGAGATCGGCCCGCTTCGGCCGCCTCTCAAAAAAAGAGATTGTCCTTCCCCACCTTACGTGACATCCGCTTGAGTATGAGCAAATGCTGTGCCCACCGGTTCGGCCTTTTTTACTACGAGAGAAAGAGTAGAATGGAGATGGTGAATCAAAAGCGCCACATTATGCAAAAAAAAAGAATATAGTTGCAATATATTGCAAACTATTTCCTCACTGTTCCGCAAGAAGATCTAGTGAAGGATAGGTAATTTGAGTTGTTCTATTGTCCTATTGGTCGATTCCATACTCTTTAATTTTGTATTGTAAGGCCCGATAGCTGATGTTCAACGCCTCGGCCGCGCGCTTCTTATTCCAGTTACTCTCGACCAATGCCTTGAAGATCGCATCCCGCTCAACCTCGACCGTCTTACGCTTGCTGATCTCTTTCAATGAGAGCGCCTCGGAGAGGGAATCGGACTTTTCCGGCTCCGCTTTGACCTCGCTGGGAATGGCCAACTCTTTTAATACATATTTCTCGTCTTTTAAGACGACCAGCCGTCGCATCATATTTTCCAGCTCGCGGATGTTTCCAGGCCACCCATAGCGCATGAACGCCTCGAGAATCGATTCCGGAATCTTATCCATGTCGCTGTCATACTGCACCCGGAACTTCTTAAAAAAGTGCTGACAGAGAAGCGGGATATCTTCCTTCCGCTCCCGCAGCGGCGGGACTTGGATCTTGACGACATTGAGCCGATAGTAGAGATCTTCACGAAAGCGCCCCTCTTTAATCGACCGCTCCAAGTTCTGATTCGTCGCGGCGACCACCCGGACGTCGACCTTCAAATCCCGCTTGCCGCCGAGCTTGGAGAACTCCCCGTCTTGAAGGACATGGAGGAGCTTTGCCTGAAGACCGGGGCTCATCTCCGCGATCTCATCGAGGAAGATCGTTCCCCCATTGGCCAACTCGAATTTTCCCATCTTGGCGCGGATGGCGCCGGTAAACGCCCCCCGTTCAAAACCAAACAGCTCGCTTTCGAGCAGCTCCGTGGGAAGGGCGGCGCAATTAACCCGAACCAGAATTTTTTCGCGTCGCAGCGACTGATCGTGAATGGCGCGCGCGATCAACTCTTTTCCAACGCCGCTCTCTCCTAACACCAAAACAGTGGCATCGGTTCCAGCGATTTTCCGGATCATCTCTTTGATCCGGATCATCTCGTCGTTGATCGAGATGAACTCGCTCGTCTGGTTGAGCTGCTCGCGCAGGTCCTCCACCTCTTTGACCAAGGTCAGCTTCTCAAAGGCCTTCTCGAGGGTGATTCCGAGCTCCTCATCCTCAAACGGTTTGGTCAAATAATCGGAGGCCCCCATCTTCATCGCTTTCACGATGGTGGCGGTCTGTCCGACCGCCGATAACATGATGATCGGGATCACTTCGTCCATTTCACGGATTCGTCGGAGCGTCTCCAGGCCGTCGACTTGGGGCATCATCACGTCGAGGATCACGGCGGAGGGAGAGAGCTGCTGTTTGATCATGCTGATCGCCTCCATCCCCCCTTCCGCGGAGGAGACCTCATAGCCTTCGGAGGTCAGCAGGGTCGCCAAATAACTTCGGACCGATTCCTCGTCGTCCACGATCAAAATATGTTTTTCCCTTGAATTCGATTCGGTGTTCATGGCCTCTCCCTCATATTGCTGAAAAGACAGGCTGGAGCCTCCCCCACGGAGGAATACCTGGCCGGTCTCGATATTGATTGACCGCTTTTTTCTCCCTTTCCTTTTATAGAAGCACAGGGTGTGCCGTCCCGCACGGCTATGCCCGCCGAAGGGAGAAGTTAAATTCCGCCCCCGCCCCCGTCCGGCTGACCACTTTGATCTTGCTCCCGTGGGCCTTCACGATGTCCTGCGCAATCGCCAGCCCCAGCCCGAAACCGCCGTAGCGGCGCGATTCAGACGATTCGACCTGATAAAAACGATCAAAGATCTTCCCTTGCTTTTCCGGAGGAATACCGATTCCCGTGTCGGAGATCGAAATGAGGATCTTCCCGTTCCGCTGCCCTTTAAAGCCGACCGTAATCCGGCCCCCCTCCGGGGTAAACTTGATCGCATTGGAGAGAAGATTGTCGAAGACTTGCCCCATCTTCTTTTTATGGATCTCGACCCACCACGGCCCCCCCTCCACCTGAACGGAAAGGGAAATCCGCTTCTCCTCCGCCTTCGGCCGGATCAGCTGTAAGGTTTCATTCAGGACCTCGGTTAGATCGACCCGCTCGCGGGGAGAGACCTGCTCCTGGATCTCCAACTTTGAAAAATCGAGGAGGTCGTCGATCAACTCGAGCTGTTTATGGATGTTCCGAAGCGCAATGTCGAGGTATTCCTTTTGAAGGGGAGCGATGGGACCCGCCTTCCCTTTTAAGACTAAGCTGGTATATCCCTTGACCGCAACCATCGGCGTCTTCAACTCATGCGAAACGTTGGACAGGAGATTGGTCTTCATCTGATCAAGGGTCTTCAATTCCCGGTTCGCGTCCTCCAACGCCAGCTTCGTCCGGCGGAGACTCCGGTTCATTCGTCTGAGCTCTTCGAAGAGGCCGGCGTTCTGGATCGCCAGCGCCGCCAGGTCGGCAAGGCTCACGACCAATCGAAAGTCCCGCGGGGTAAACGACTGCGTCGCCGAGCGATTGTCGAGATAGAGCACCCCGCCGAGCTCGCCTTGATAAACGACCGGAACGGCCAAAAGGGTTTTGGTCTTCAGACGGCTTAGGATGGGGTGAGGCCGCCCTTCTCCTCGCTCGGCGTTCGGGATGAGAATGACCTCCCCTTTTTCCAACCGCTCGCCGATCTCTTTGTCTTCTTGGAGAAGGGAAATGACGGCGCTGATCCAACTCTGGTCGGCTTCTTTCTCTCTGCTGACCGGATGGATCTCCTTCCCTTTATAAAGGAGGAAGAGACTTCTTGAGAACCCGGTCAGTCGCGTGGCTTGGTTCAATACCTCGTCGAGGATGGCATCGAGGTGCAGGGTTGAGATCAATGTCCGGGCGATCTGATAGAGAACCTCGACTTCAGAAAGTCTTCTCTTCTCCAATCCCTGTCGAATCGAGGTCTTAAGTCCTTCGATGCCGAACGGCTTAACAAGGTAGGCATAGGCGCCGAGATTGAGCGCCTCCACGGCCGATTCAAGGGAAGCATAACCGGTTAGAAGGATGGTCACCGGTCTCGGCCAGAGCTTCTCCGCTTGGAGGAGGACATCGAGCCCGCTGATCCCCTTCATTTTTAAATCGGTCAGAATGAGGTCGAACGAGGTCCGCTCCATCTCTTTGAGCGCTGCCTCCCCGCTGAACGCGGTACAGACATCATATCCTTCCAGCTCCAGGATGCTTCGGAGGGTCTCCAGCACCGCTTCCTCATCATCGACGAGGAGGATCTTCTCAGTCGATGTTGCCGCGGCGTCTATCCCATTTACTCTTTGCTCTTCCGATTCTCCAATCACTTTATGATCAGAAGGATCTTCTCCTCCTGTTCCCCCTTTACGATATGTCACCGCGTTCCTCCAGCGAAGCGCCGTGTTTTGAGAGGCCAATCGTCCAACCGGATGGAGACCCTGACGGGTCGATCCAAATCGAACCCTCCGTTAACGCTTGCTTCTTCCCCCCTCGACCTCAAAAAGGGCTCTCGCTTGTGCCGCTTCCCGCAGGGACCGATCTCCTATTCTCTTTTCTGGGAGTGAGGACGGATAGACCGAGATGTCGTTGAGAGCGCCCGATAACAAAAGAGAAGGCTCTGTTTGCCCAGACCCAATGACCGCGCCGGAGAATTCCCTTTATGGTATTCGATTCTTAGACCTCAGTGGAGGCGCCGCTTCGGAGGGCGGACTGAAGTCACTCCGGCACGTCACTCTACCTCTCCAATATAGAAGACCGGCCTACGCGCATTCTAACCCTTGCTAACCCTGACCTTGCCATTTTATCGATTGAGCCGACTGGCCCAATCTCGACCTTACGAAAAATCCAGAAAAAAATCTAAATTTATTCTACTCCAAAGAAAATTTACGAATCAAGCTTTTTAAGAGAAAGATATTTTGCATGAATCGTGCAAGCTTTTTCAACATTCACCCCTCAAAAGGGTTTCCGCTTACCTGCGAATGATAAAGGGGCGGTTCAGTTCAATCTCTGCCGTCTGGCATTTTTCTTGCTGCTTTTAGATCGCCAACGCGTATAGAGCGCATTTTGCCTGAAGGAGGAACGCTCTTTCCTCCTCATCAGCGGAACGCTTCGAGGCATAGGGGGTGGGGAGAATACCTCGAAAGAGCCTCTCTCTATGCCGTTAACTCGATCTGGGAAGGGGGTCATATCCTTCTCCTCATTGATGTGGGGGACACCTTGTTCAAACAATCCATTTTATTCGTCGTCATGCTCCTTTTAGGTATTGCCTTATTTTACCGATTGATTTGGGGCCTTTCGGAAACCCCCTTTCTTGTCCTCGCTGGAACGTACCTCCTGCTTGCCGCTGAAATTGCGAGGAAGCGGGGCATCAGCTAAACCGCCCCCGCACAACTCAAGAAGGTTCCTTGTATTAAAGCCTCACTTTATCGGAGCACGATTGAAAAAGCCTTCCCAGCTGGCCGAAGAATATTTTATTAAAAAGCCGCCCGAATTCACCAAAGCGATGGCGCAGCAGCACCATCAGGCGATGAATGTTCTTCTTCGGGTCACGCGGGTCACCGGAAGCCATGCCGATATGGAGCTCTCCCTGAACACACTGCTCGACCTGGCGGGGGAGATTGTTCCATACGACTGGGGGCTTTTTTACATTTGGGATGATGATAAAAACATCTTTCAGCTCAAAGCGTCCAAAGGATTGGGGAAGACCTTCCCCCCCCTTTTAGAGAAGGGAAACCTGATTGCGCGCTGGACTTTTCAAGCCTCTAAGCCTATTTTTATCCCGGAGAACGCCGCGAAGGTGATGGAGCACTACTTTTCAGTTCACAAAACCGATGCGGTGATTTCCATCCCGGTATTGGTCAGTAACCGGCTCGTCGCCATCTTTCAGCTGGGAGGAAACCGACAACGGCGGTTTAAGGAAGAGGATGCGCTGCTGATTTGGATGCTCGGGATGCAATCCGAGGCGCTCTTTCACAACAGCCAAACCGAGCGGGAATTCCTCCGGCGGATGGCGATGACCGACGGATTGACCGGCCTCTTCAACCGACGCTACTTCGACGAGCAGGTCGATCGGGAGATTCAGCGCTCCTACCGGACCGGCAAGCCGTTTGTTCTGATGATGATGGATGTCGACTTTTTCAAAAAATACAACGATCGGTACAAGCACCTCAAAGGAGATCAGGCCCTTCGGGAGATCGCCATGATCCTCAAGGCCCGGCTCCGCCAAATCGACACGGTCTCCCGCTTCGGCGGCGAAGAGTTCTCGGTCCTGCTTCCGGAAACCGATGAGGTCGGAGGGCTCGCGGTTGCAAAACATATCAGCTTCTCGGTCAAGAACCATCTTTTCTCAGGAAAGGAAAAGAAACGCGACGTCAGGATGACGATGAGCATCGGCTGCTCGGTCTTTCCCTATGATGGGAAGGATAAGGAAGAATTGATCCATCGCGCCGACCTGGCCCTCTATCATGCGAAAGAGGCGGGGCGTGACCAGGTCATTCTGTTTTCGCAACTTAAAAATAAATTACCCAATCAACAACTCAAGGAGGAACAAAATGTCTTCTAAAATCGGCTTTACGCGGTTTGGCCGCTTCACCCTCTTGTTGGCTTTCTTAGCAGCAACCGGATGTGGAAGCGGTGGGGGGGGAGGAGGCAACGGCGGCGGCAGCACGACACCGACACCCGATACCACTGCGCCGAGATTTACCGGCTTAAATGGGGCAACAACCGATAGCAGCGGGAATGTCGTGTTAACTTCGCCTGCAGCAACGGACGATAAGGCCACTGCGGCAGCCCTTACCTATCTCATCTATGTTGGAACGTCACCCGATACCATCGACAAGAACGCAACACCTTCCCATACGTTCACCGGGGCGAGCGCCTGTGCGACCGGTCCGTGCACCTTTACGCTGACCGATTTGAATAAAGACGGCAAGATAACCTATTATTTCGCGAGCAACGCGAAAGATGCCGCCGGGAACCTCGATCAGGATGCCCACCCGACCGAAGCATCCTTAAAAGTCACGCCAACCACGATCACACCCCAGCCCGGCGGCGGAAATGGCGGCGGAGGGGGGGGAATCATCCCTTCATCGAGCCTGAATGTCAATCCGGCGATGCATGCGGTCCATCCTTCCCTTGCAATAGCAGGGGCTCAGCGCTTCGTCATCTGGGAAGAGTGCACCCCCGCTGCAAGCTCCACGACTACAGGTACGACCACGACGAGCACACCGGGCTGGGAAAATTATCATCCCTGCAGCCAGGACACCCCCGCGCAGATCTATGTCCGCAAAGGGGCAAACTGGGATCTGGTGAGCGATGCCACCTTGGGGGGAAGAACCGATATCAGCCGGGATCCCACCCGCCATGGGCACAATCCGACCCTCACGTTTGATGGAACGAACCTTTATACCGCTTGGAAAGAGCGGAGGACACCGACATCAAGCACCGCATCGAGCGATCTCTTTGTATTCAAATTCGACGGGGCTTCCTGGAGCAACACCGGCTTTCCCGACACCGACAGCGATGATCGGCCGGCGCTCACGCGTCATCCGATTCTAGGGAGCGCTTTAGGAATAGCATACGAGCGCTCTGCGGCAGCAGCACCCGGGAACAAACAGCTCCTCTTCCGGAAATTCGATAGCAGCTGGCAGTCGAACATCGGCCCTCTGAATAAGAACACCACCCTAACGGCCGAAGCCCCTCTCTTCTCAAAGCAAGGGGATCAGCTCTACGTTACCTGGAAAGAGCAGACGGTGGCCGGCTCAATCCCGAACATCTTCGTAAAACGCTGGAATTCGACCAGCTCGAATTGGGAAGATGTCGGCCCGGGTGGAGCGCTGAATCGCGACCCGGCAAAGGAGGCCCGCTTCCCAAGCATCGATGTTCTGGGAAACGTTCCCTATGTCGCCTTTCATGAATGTTTCGATGCCGGTTGCGGTCGGGAACATATCTTCGTGAAACACTTTGACGGCAGCCAATGGATCCAGGACAAAGACACCGGGGCCTGCGACACCGACACAACCTGCGGCAGCCTCAATTCCAACAGCCGCTTCGCGGAAACCCCTTCCCTCGCCGTCCACAACAACCAGGTCTATGTCGCCTGGTCGGAGCGGGATTTCGTCACGAATAAGTTTGCAGTTCATATCAAGCGGTTGGACGGAAGCAACTGGGTTGAAATCAACCCGCCGGCCGGCCTCTTCGTGAACAATGCCCACTCGCCGATCCTCTTCTCGAATGGCGACCTCAATATCGCCTGGGTAGAGGAAAACGCGCAAGGTATCTTGCAGTTGATCGTGGCAAAGATCGGATAATAATCATTTCCATGCTGTGCCGGACTTCGACCCGAGGTCCGGCACAGCGACCCGATTTTCTTTCTTGTGAAGGAGACGCTGTTCTTTTAATAGAGAGGCAAAGGGGCAGAACCCTAAAACCGTCCCAATAATCCCGCACCCAAGATAGACGGGTAGTCCGAAAGACCCATCCAATTTAAGCCAAACAATAGGTCCTTTTATCTATTGAACATCCCTTTCCCGCCACGTTAAGATGACGACTAATCCTTTGACAAAAAACAAAAAACATGAAACAATAGCGCCTCGCTAATTGACCGGCGACGCTCTTGATTTAGGCTGGTTATTTGGAATGATTGAAGCCCCCTCCATCAATTATATTCCTATCTTTATCTTCCTGTTGGCTTCCGTCGCCTTTGGGGTCGGAACGTTGGTCGTCAGCTACTTTGTCCAGCCCCGGATCTACAATCGGGAGAAGCTGACCACCTACGAATGCGGCAGCGAGCCGATCTCGGATGCCCGGATACCCTTCCCCGTCCGCTACTACATTATTGCCATGCTCTTCGTGATCTTCGATATCGAAGTCGCCTTCCTCTACCCGTGGGCCGTGGTCTTCCACAAAATCGGGCTCTTTGGGCTGATTGAAATGGTCCTCTTCATCGCCCTTTTTGTCGTCGGCTACGCCTATGCCTGGCGAAAAGGAGGGCTCGAATGGGATTGACCGGGAAGTTCGAGGCGAATTTCATCACGACGACCCTGGACCAAGCGGTCAATTGGGCCCGAAAAGGCTCGCTCTGGCCGATGACCTTCGGGCTTGCCTGCTGCGCCATCGAGATGATGGCGGCGGTCGCCTCGCGGTATGACATCGATCGCTTCGGCGCCGGTGTCTTTCGCGGCTCCCCCCGGCAGTCGGACCTGATGATCGTCGCCGGAACGGTCTGCCGCCGGATGGCCCCGGTGATCCGAAAGGTCTATGATCAGATGCCGGAGCCGAAATATGTGATTTCGATGGGCTCCTGCGCCACCTCGGGAAATATCTACAATAGCTACAGCGTGGTGCAGGGGGTCGATCGGTTCGTACCGGTCGATATCTACGTTCCCGGCTGCCCGCCGACCCCGGAGGCGCTGCTGGAAGGCATTTTACGGCTCCAGGATCAGATCATGAAGAAGAAGGTCTTCACAAAGTGAAAATTCCAGCGGGGATGGAAGAGGGGGGGGAACACCCGTTGGCGCAGAAGATCCGGGAGCATTTTCCGTCGGCCTATCTCGGCGCCACCTTATTTCGAGGGGATCTCTCCGTTCATCTGAAGAAACAGGGATTGACCGAGGTCGCCCGGCAGCTCCGGGACGATCCGGCGCTCGACTTCGACTACCCCGTTCATGTCACCTCGGTCGATTATATGGGGGAGCCGGAGCGGTTCGAAGTCGTCTATGAATTTTTCTCGATTCGAAAGAAGCACCAGGTCCGGCTGAAGGTGCGGATTGCAGAAGACGACTGCACCATCGACTCGCTGACGCCGCTCTGGGAGGGGCTCAATTACATGGAGCGGGAGGTCTACGACATGATGGGGATTAAGTTCAATAACCATCCCGATCTGCGCCGCATCCTCCTGCCGGATGAATACGATGAAGGCTATCCGCTCCGGAAAAACTTTCCGATCGAAGGCCGCGGATGGCGCGACACGTTTGAATTTTTAGAAACATAGGATCGTCACCCCCGATGGATTTAAAAGAAGCAGCGACACCGGTCACGGAGAACAAAGGAACGCTCCCCCTCTTGAGAACGGAGGAACTCCTCCTCAATCTGGGGCCGCAGCATCCGTCGACCCACGGCGTCTTGAAGGTGGTCCTCACCCTCGAAGGGGAGAAGATCATCAAGGCCGATCCGGTGTTGGGCTATCTCCATCGCGGCGTCGAGAAGCTCGCCGAGACGATTACCTACAACCAGTTCATTCCTCATACCGACCGGCTCGACTACGTCTGCGCGATGTACAACAACTTCGCCTATGTCCGGGCAATCGAGAAACTCTTGGGGATCACGGTCCCGGAGCGCTCCGAGTATCTTCGGACGATCGTCGCGGAAGTACAGCGGATCATCGGCCACCTTTTTTGGCTCGGCACGCAGGCGCTCGACATCGGCTCGATGACCGTCTTTTTTTATACGTTCCGCGAGCGGGAGATCCTCCTCGATATTTTCGATGAGCTCTGCGGCGCGCGATTGACGACCAGCTGGTACCGGGTCGGCGGGGTGGAGCGCGATTTCACCCCGAAGATCATCGAGGACCTCTATAAGTTCGTCGCCGACTTTCCATCGAAGATCGCAGAGTACGACACATTGTTGGTCAATAACCGGATCTGGATCGCCCGGACGAAAAATATCGCCGTCATCTCGGGGGAAGATGCCGTCCGTTATGCCCTCTCCGGTTCGACGCTCCGCGGCTCCGGGGTCGACTACGACCTTCGGAAGGTCGCCCCCTATGGCGCCTATGACAAGGTGAAGTGGTCGGTCCCGGTCGGAAAAAACGGCGACACCTACGATCGCTATTGGGTTCGGATGATGGAGCTGCACGAGAGCACCAAGATCATCAAGCAATGCCTCGATCAGCTTCCGCAGGGAGATTATAAAGCCTATGTCCCGCAGGTGGTCGCCCCGCCGAAGGAGCGGGTCTTCACCGACATGGAGAGCATGATCTATCAGTTCAAGCTCTATAGCCAAGGGTTCAACGCCCCCCCGGGCGACATTTACTGCGGCACCGAGGCCCACAAAGGGGAGCTCGGCTTTTACATCGTCAGCAACGGAGGGGGAAAACCGTATCGATTGAAAATCCGCGCCCCGTCTTTTATCCACATGGGCGCCTTCGACCACATGGCCAAAGGGTATATGATCGCCGACGTGATTACGATCTTCGGAACCTACGACATTGTCATGGGAGAGTGCGATCGATAGGAATACAGAATCCAGAAGTCAGAATAAAACGCACGCCTTCTGAATTCTGACTCCTGACGTCTAAATTCCATCTTACAGGATTGAAATGAGCGAAGAGACCAAAGCACCCGGTAAAATTGAAATCCCGACCGCGCCGGAACCGGCGCCGGCGGCGGCGCCTGCGAAAAAGATGTTGGATGTAACGATCGACGGAAAAAAGATCTCCGTCCCCGAAGGCTCCCTCCTGCTCGATACGATGCGGACGATGGGGATCCAAATCCCGGCGATGTGTTATCACTATACCTTCTCGTCGTTCGGCTCCTGCGGCGTCTGCCTGGTCGAAGTCGAGGGGAAGAATAACAACGTCCGCTCCTGCACCGCCAAGATCACCCATGGAATGGTCGTGAAGACCCAGACCGAGAAGATCGAAGACGCCCGGAAGAAAGCGATCGAAAAGCACCTCGTCGTCCACCCGCTCGACTGCCCCGTCTGCGATGCCGACGGGAAGTGCGAGCTGCAGGACATGACCTACGACCTCGGCGTTTACGACATCAAGAAGGGAACCCGGAAAGAGATTCCGGAAGACACCCGCAGCCCGGTCCTCGACTTCAACATGAACCGCTGCATCCTCTGCGGACAGTGCATCAACGTCTGCAAGGAGGTTCAGCTGGTCGACGCCCTGACCTTTTATAAGAAAGACGGCAAGACCCACGTCGGCGCCCATGGTGGCGTGCCCCTCCAGTGCGAATTCTGCGGCGACTGCTTGGCGGTCTGCCCGGTCGGCGCGATCGTCAGCCGCTTCTCCAAATATGCCTTCAAGCCCTGGCAGCTGAAGAAAACGGTGACGACCTGCGGCTACTGCTCCGACGGCTGCACGCTCCACCTGGAAAGTGAAACGCAAAAGGTCGTCCGGGTCACCTCGAAGCTCTCGTATCTGAGCAAGTTCGGAAACGATGTCGAGCTGGGGGATGACCATGGCGGCACCTGCGTCCGGGGCCGGTTCGGGTTCCAGTACAACCAGAGCGAATCGCGCCTCTCCCGGCCTCTGATGAAGATCGAGGGCCGCTGGACCGAGGTTCCCTGGATCAAGGCGAACGCGCTGATCGGCAAGCGGTTGATGGAGATCAAAGCGAAACATGGCGGCCAGGCGATCGCCGGGCTGATTACCGGGCGCTGCACCAACGAAGAGGTCTACCTCTTCCAGCGGCTGATGCGGTCGGTGTTGGGGACGAACAACATCGACACCGCCGCGCGCTATGGACACATGAACTCGGTCACCGCGCTGCAACAGACGCTGGGGATCGGGTATGCAACCACCACCGACAAAGCGATGACCCTCTCCGATGTGATCTTGATGGTCCGAAACGACATGACCGAGACCAATCCGGTCACCGCGCTCCGTCTCAAAGAGGCAAAATCACGGTTCGAAGCGAAGCTGATCGTCGCCGACCTCTTCCAGAGCAACATGATGAAGCTGGCGAGCCACCCGCTTCAGGTCGCCGTTCACGGCGAGACGGCGTTCATTCAGGGGCTGGTCAAAGCGGTGATCGACAAGGGGCTTGCCTTCCCGGCCTTTGTCGAGAAATATCCGGCAGCCTACGAAGCGCTTCGAAACAGCATGGCCGGCCTCTCCGAGGAAACGCTCGCCCGCGAGAGCGGATTGGCCTGGGAGAAGATCGCCGAGGCGGCGGAGCTCCTCGCCCAATCGCAGCGGGGAACGCTGATCTGGGGAGAAGGGATCGTCTCGCGGCAGGGGGGCTATGAAAATGTCCTCCGTCTGATCGATCTTGCATTGCTGACCGGTCTGTTCGAAAAAGAAGGGGCCGGCATTCTGCCGATCTGCGAGGAAAACAATGAGCAAGGGGCGGTCGACATGGGGGCGGTCCCCGAATTCCTCCCCGGCCAACGCGCCTACGCCTCGGAGGAAGAACGGTCCCGGTTCAGAGCCGCTTGGCATTCCGATCTGCCGGAAGGGGGGGCCACCCTCCCTGAGATTCTGGAGCGGGCCGAGCGGGGCGAGATCAAGGCGCTCTATCTGGTCGGAGAGAATCCGCTGGGGACCCTGCCGGTCTCGATGCGGGTCCGGCAGGCGCTGGAGAATGTCGAGTTCATCGTCTGCCAAGACCCCTTCATGACCGAGAGCGGCGAAATGGCCGATGTCGTCCTCCCCGCCGCCGTCGCCGCCGAAAAAGAAGGGACCTTCACCGATGTAGAAGGGAAGATCCGTCGTGTCGCGCCGGCGTTTGATCCGCGCGGCGAAGCCCGGCCCGACTGGAAGATCTTCTGTGATCTTTCAAAAGTGATGGGACATCCGCTCCAATATAAAGGGCCGGAAGATATCGCCCAGGAGATCGCTCAGCTCGTCCCCGGCTACTTCCGAAATGAGCGACCCGCTCCCCGTCCGGCCCGTTACACGGAGGGTTCTTTCATCGCCCAGATCGCCGATCGATACCGGCCGACCGAGAAGCCGTCGGAAGGACCTTTCCCCTTCACCCTCGATCTCGTCCAGGTGCTCTACCACTCCGGGAAGCTCTCCACCCGGGATTCCGGCTTGATGAAGATCGACGACAAAGCGCTCCTTCATATCGGCACCGCCGACGCCGAGGCGATGGGGCTGAAGAGCGGTGATACGGTTAAGATCAAATCGTCGCTTGGCCAGGTCGAGGTGACGACTGAAGTCTCGGAGTCGCTCCCGAAGGGGGTCCTCCACTTCCCGACCCACTTCAACCGGCCGAACGTAAAAGACCTCTTCGCCGGCGCAATCGACCCGGTGACGCGCGTCCCCTATTTTAAAGAAGAGCCGGTCGCCCTGGAGAAAGTTTGGAAGGTGCAATTGATGGTGATGCCGGCGGAGCCGGCGCCGACGGAAGAAGCGAAATAGCGGAGCGTCTGTGAAATTTCTCGAACTGGTCGACAAGGTCCTCTTTAAAGAAATCGCCAAGGCGATGAAGCTGACCTTTAAACATATGTTTGTCCGCGAGGTCACGCTGCAATACCCGCATCAGAAGCTCGTCCTCCCCGACACCCACCGCGGCGCCCTCTGTCTGCTGCGTTATGAAGATGGGACCGAGCGGTGCGTCGGCTGCGATCTCTGCGAAGCGGCCTGCCCGTCCCACTGCATCAAGGTCGTCAGCGCGGAGATCCAGGATGGACAGGTGCTCCGGCGGATCGCCACGGCGTTCGACATCGACATCACCAAGTGCGTCTTCTGCGGCTTCTGCGTCGAGGCCTGCCCAGTCAACGCGCTCGGGATGACGAAGCTGTATGAATACTCGACCGACAACAAGCGGAGCTTGATCTTCGACAAGCCGAAACTCTATGAGATCGGCGAGAAGTACCACTCCGATGCAAAAGCCTATCTCGTGGCGCACAACCAAGAGAAAGCCGACGACACCGCCCGCGAATACCGGTACAAATTTCCGGCGTATGTGAATGGGGAGACGGTGCCGCAGCCGGTGAAAACGGAGACAAAGCCGGAGCCGGCGGCCAGCGCCCCGAAGGCAGAATAAAACCGCTTTTTTAACCGCAAGGATTGAATGGCACCGCTTTTATTTTTTCTCTATTTCGCCGGCATGGCCCTCTTCTCGTCGGTCCTGACGATCGGCCTTCGAAATCCGGTCTACTGCACCATCGCCCTTCTCTCCACCTTTCTTCATGTGGCCGGTCTTTTTGTCCTTTTAAACGCTGAATTTCTTGCCGCCATCCAAATCATCATCTATGCCGGGGCGGTGTTGATCCTCTATCTCTTCGTCCTGATGCTCTTGAATTTGAAAAGCACCGAGCCGGTGATCCACCGGCAGCTCTGGGTCGCCCTCTTCTTCGGCGTCGTGATCCTCGCGGAGATTTTGATCGCCCTCCTCCGATCCCCCTCGTTGGAAAGAACCCTGCCGGCCGCCACGGCCGCCCCGGCGCTCGGGAATACCGAGGCGATCGGGCTTTCTCTATTTAACGAGTATCTCCTCCCCTTTGAAATGGTCGGAATTATCTTGTTGGGCGGGATCATCGGGGCGCTCGTTTTGGCCAAACAGATCCAGACGGGAACGGCGGCAAGCGGAAACGGCGCTCATCCATTGGAAGTGCCGCTCTCTCCCTCCGGAAACGGCCAGACGAAGATCGCGCCGGAGACCCTCTCGGAGGAGAAACGGAGCGCGCTGCATAAAGTGGGGTCGGCTTAGATGGTGCCGGTGTCCTATTACGTGATCGTCTCGACGGTGATGTTCGTCATCGGGCTCGTCGGGGTCTTGATCCGGAAGAACTTTTTGATCATTCTCTACGCCATCGAATTGATGCTGAACGCCGCCAACATCAACCTGGTCGCCTTCTCGCGCAACTACCAATCGGTCAACGGACAGATCATCTCGCTCTTCATCATCACCATCGCGGCGGCGGAAGCGGCGGTCGGCTTGGCGATCATCATCGTCCTCTTCCGGAAGAAGGCGACCACGAATGTCGATGAGATTAATTTGTTGAAAGGGTAACAACGATCCGCTCCTCCTTTGTCCTTTGTGAGAGGGTGGGGAAACCAGAAGAGAAAGTGGGGTTCTCTTGGAAGCAATCACCGACATCAGGCCGCTGCTCGCCGTCCTCGTCTCGATGGTGGCGGTCGGTCTCATTATCGCCTCCGATAAAAACCCGAACCTCCGGGAAGGATGGTCGATCGGCGCCGGCATCGTGAAGTTCTTGATTGTCATGTCGATGGCGCCGGCGATCCTCTCGGGGCAGATCTTCGAATACACCCTCTTCACCTTCCTGCCGGGGCTCGACATCAAATTCCGGGTCGATCCGCTCGGGATGGTCTTCGCGACGATCGCGTCGGGGCTCTGGATCATCACCACCTTTTATTCGATCGGCTACATGCGGGGGACGAACGAGAAGAAGCAGACCCGCTACTTCGCCTGCTTCGCGATCAGCGTCTCGGCCGCCCTCGGCGTCGCCTTCTCGGCCAACCTCCTGACCCTCTTCATCTTCTACGAGTTCCTCAGCCTCGCCACCTTCCCGCTGGTCAATCATAAGGGGACGGCGGAGTCGTTCATCGGCGCGCGGAAATATTTAATCTACCTCGTCGGCGCCTCGAAGACCTTTCTCCTCGCGGCGATTGTGTTGACCTATAATATCGCCGGAACGCTCGAGTTCTCGAAGCAGGGCCTCTTCGCCGGCAAGGGAGCGCCGTGGCTGTTGGTATTGATTTACTTCTTCTTCATTTATGGCTTCGCCAAAGCGGCGATCATGCCGATGCATGCGTGGCTCCCGGCGGCGATGGTCGCGCCGACCCCGGTCTCCGCCCTGCTCCATGCGGTGGCGGTGGTGAAGGTCGGCGTCTTCTCGGTCTTGCGAGTGATCTTCTATGTTTACGGCGTTGAGTTGATGGGTCAGCTGCATCTCGGAATCGCCACCGCCTATCTCGTCTCGTTCACGATCATCATGGCGTCGGTTTACGCACTGACGCGGGATAATCTCAAAGCGCGGCTCGCCTACTCGACCGTCAGCCAGCTCTCCTATGTCATCCTTGGCGCGGCGCTCCTGTCGCCGAGCGGGATGACCGGCGGGATCATCCATATCGCCAACCATGCGATCTCGAAGATCACCCTCTTCTTCTGCGCCGGGTCGATTTACGTCGCCTCGCACAAGACGAATATCAGCCAGATGAAAGGGATCGGCCGAAAGATGCCCTGGACGATGACCGCTTTCTCGATCGCCGCGCTCAGCATGATCGGGGTGCCGCCGGTGGCGGGGTTTGTGACGAAGTGGTACCTTGCGGTCGGATCGATCGAGGCGGGGCAGATCCCGATCCTCTTCGTGCTGCTCGCGAGCACGCTGTTGAACGCCGCCTACTTTATTCCGGTGATCTATACCGCTTTCTTCGAGTCGCCGGAAGGGGAAGAAGCGCATCATGGCCAGGGCCATGCGCCGTTGCATCCGGTGCCGCAGAGCGTCGGGGCGATGGCGGCCGGTCACCACGACGGTCATGACGAAGATTTCGGCGAAGCCTCGCCGTTCGTCTACGTTCCGCTGGTCGTGACGGCGACCCTCTCGATTTTGGTCGGATTATACCCCGACTATTTCTTAGCACTCGCAAAGATGGTGATCAAATGACCCATGGGGGGCCGAAACGATGAGCTACGGCGCAAAGCTACAATCGGTATTGGAAAATCCGGCGCGGATCAAGGCGATCAAGCGGCTCTTTTATGCGATCCTCGCCTTCCTGGTGATCGGCGACTTCTTCATCCCCCGGGCGCACCCGCACTTCGCCTGGGATGCGATCCCGACCTTTAGCTCTTTCTACGGCTTCATCTCCTGCGTCCTGATCATCATCGTCTCCAAGTTCATCGGACATTCCGGCGGCCTGATGGTCCGGGAGAACTATTACGACGCCCCGCCGGGCGAAGACTTCGTCGAGACCCCGGCCACGCCGAAAGATCCCGACACCGAAGGAGGGCATTCCCACCCATGACCTACTGGGAATGGTTGGAGGTAAAACGGAAACCATGACCTGGATCCATCCCGGATTGATTCTGATTCTCGGCGCGGTGCTGGTCCCCTTCCTGAAAGGGAGGGCGAAGCAGGCGTATCTCGTCGCGCTCCCGGCGATCGCCTTCTTCGATCTTCTTTTGATGACCCCCGGGCAGTATGGCGTCTTCCCTTTCCTTGGACAGGAGCTTGTCTTCGGGAAGGTCGACAAGATGAGTCTCGTCTTCGGCTATGTCTTCGCGATCATGGGGGTGATCGGGATGATTTACGCCCTCCATGTGAAGCAGGACGGCGAGCATATCGCGGCGTTGGTCTATGCCGGGAGCTCGCTCGGCGTCACCTTCGCCGGAGACTATTTCACCCTCTTCGTCTTCTGGGAGGGGATGGCCTTCTCGTCGGTCTTTTTGATCTGGTACCGCGGCAAAGCGGCCTGGTGGCCCGGCTTCCGGTATATCTTGGTCCACGCCTTCAGCGGGGTCGCGCTGCTCGGCGGCATCGTCGTCTATGCGGTGACGCAGAAGACGATCGCCTTCGGACCGAACCAGGCGCACGGACTCGCCTTCTGGCTGATTTTGATCGGCTTCCTCGTCAACGCCGCCGTCCCGCCGCTGCACGCTTGGCTCGCCGACGCCTACCCCGAGGCGACCGTCACCGGTTCGGTCTTCCTCTGCGCCTTCACGACGAAGACGGCGGTTTATGTGCTCGTCCGCGCTTTCTCCGGAACCGAGCTGCTGATCTACATGGGGGTGGCGATGGCGCTCTACGGGGTCGTCTATGCCGTCTTGGAGAACGACATCCGCCGGCTGCTCGCCTACCATATCATCAGCCAGGTCGGCTACATGGTCGCCGGGGTCGGGATGGGGACCGAGCTGGCGCAAAATGGGGCGATCTCGCACGCCTTCTCCCACATCCTTTATAAATCGCTTTTGTTCATGGGGAGCGGGGCGGTGATCTATGTAACCGGCCGGCAGAAGCTGACCGAGCTCGGCGGGCTCTATAAAACGATGCCGGTCACGATGACCCTTTACATGATCGGCGGTCTCTCGATTTCCGCCTTTCCCCTCTTCTCCGGGTTCGTCAGCAAGTCGATGGTTGTCTCCGCGGCGGGCGAAGCGCATATCGCCTGGGCCTATCTCCTTTTGACCCTCGCCTCCGCCGGAACGTTCCTCCATACCGGGCTGAAGCTCCCCTGGTATATCTTCTTTGCGAAAGATGCCGGGATCAAGGCGCATGAGCCGCCGAAGAACATGCTGGTCGCGATGGGGATCGGCGCCTTTCTCTGCGTCGCCATCGGGGTCGTCCCCGGGACCCTCTACAATCTCCTTCCTCATCCGGTCGACTATCACCCCTACACCGCCGATCACGTGTGGGGGGCGCTCCAGATGCTCCTCTTCACCGCGCTCGGCTTTTTCTTGCTCTTGAAGAAGCTCGATCCGGAGCCGACGATCTCGCTCGACACCGACTGGTTCTATCGGATGGGGGGACGGGCGCTCCTCTGGACCGCGAACAATCCGATCGCCGCCTGGGAAGCGTTCATCACCGAAGCGTACCAGAATGTCGTCATCCAGCCGATGAAGCGCTTCGTCGCCCTCTGCCGCCGGTTTGACGTCGGGGTGATCGACGGCGCGGTCAACGCGATCGGCCGCGGCATCTTCAGCGGAAGCGGCTTCTCAAATTTTGTTGAGAATCATGTTGTCTATGGCTTTATTAACATGATCGGATATGCCAACCATGCGGCGGCGCGGATCTTCCGCCGTCTGCAGACCGGCTCGGTCCACAACTATGCGATGATCCTGATCGTCGGAATCTTTTTCCTCGTCAACCTTTACCTGATGTTCCGGGAACAGATTGCGGCGGTGGTGACGGTGTTGAGATAGAAAGCGTTCGCAAGTTGTCCTTCCCGCTTTCGTACCCTGCGGGGAACCGCGGCGCACAAGCGGCAAGGACGGAGTGAAAGCGGTGCTTCGACCAGCTCAGCACGAACGGAGAATCTGAGCCTGTCGAAGGGAAACGGTTGTAAGGACAAATAATGGTGAGCACAATCGATCAAATCTTCGCGAACACCCAAATCGGCTTTCCGCTGCTGACACTGCTCCTTCTTCTTCCGGCGGTCGGGGCGTTGGCGATCTCCCTCTTGAAGGACGAGCGGCAGATGCGGATGACGGCGCTGATCACGTCGTCGGTCGTCTTTCTTCTCTCGCTGCTCCTCCCGGCGCTCTTCGAGCGGGGGACGGCGAACATGCAGTTCGTCGAGGAAGCGAACTGGATCCGTCCGCTCGGCGCCGCCTATCATATTGGGGTCGACGGGATCAGCATCTTCCTCGTCACCCTGACGACCTTTTTGATGGTGTTGCTCGTCCTCTTTTCTTGGAAAGGGATCGAGTCGTATTTGAAACAGTATCTGATCTGTCTCCTGGTGATCGAGACGACGGTCGTTGGGGTCTTCGTGTCGCTCGACCTCCTCCTCTTCTTTCTCTTCTGGGAGATCATGCTGATCCCGATGTACTTCCTGATCAAGGTCTGGGGGGGCGCCAACCGCGATTACGCCTCGCTGAAGTTCGTCCTCTACACGCTGGCCGGCTCGGTCTTGATGCTCGTCGGCTTCGTGATCCTTTATTTGAACTATCATGACTACGCCTTGGCGCAGAATCTTCCACAGGCTTACTCGTTCAGCCTCTTGGATCTGTTGAAGGCGCCGCTTTCGGAGTCGAAGCAGAACATCGTCTTCCTCCTCCTCTTTTTCGGATTTGCCTTTAAAGTCCCGATGTTCCCCTTTCACACCTGGCTCCCCGACGCCCACGTCGAAGCGCCGACCGCCGGGAGCGTCCTGCTGGCCGGCGTCCTCCTGAAGATGGGGACCTATGGCTTCGTCCGCTTCTCCCTCCCGCTCCTGCCGATCGCCTCGGCCAACTTCGTTCCGATGATGACGATCCTCTCGGTGATCGGGATCGTCTACGGCGCGCTGCTGGCGCTGGCGCAGGACGATATCAAAAAGCTGATCGCTTATTCTTCGATCAGCCATTTGGGGTTTGTCGTCCTGGGAATCTTCGCGCTGAATCGGGCCGGGATTCAGGGGGGGATGATTCAGATGTTGAATCATGGGATCTCGACGGCGGGGCTCTTTCTGATCGTCGGATTTCTTTATGAGCGGCGCCACACCCGAGCGATCTCCGAATATGGCGGGCTCGGCAAGCGCCTCCCGATCTTCGCTGCTTTCTATTTGATGATCTCCCTCTCCTCGATGGCCTTTCCGGGAACGAATGGATTTGTCGGCGAGCTGTTGATTCTGGTCGGCGCCGCGAGACTCGACTGGCGGCTGACCCTCACCGCGATCCTCGGCGTGCTCCTCGGCGCCGCTTATCTCCTCTGGCTCTATCAGCGGGTGATGATGGGAGAGATCACCAATCCGAAGAACAAGACGATCCCCGATCTTGATGCCCGGGAGATCGGGATCTGCGTCGCGCTTGCCGTGATGATCTTCTGGGTCGGGATCTACCCGATGCCGTTTCTGAAGGTGATGGACGGCTCGATCGACTTCGTCACCCAGCGGGTCGGCGGGACGATTGCAGATCCGATAGCATCACCGGCTGAACCGGCGGCGGCACCGGCTGCGATTGCCACCCCGGCCGGGCTCTTCCAGTTTGACGCGTTGGATGAGGAGAATCCGCTCGCCTCCCCCATTCCGGCCCCGAAGGAGACGACCCCTTCGACGCCGGAGATGAAAAAAAGGGAGGGACCCCATGTCAAATAGCCACCTCCTCTCCTTCATCCTCTTCACGCCGTTTGCCGGGGCGTTCCTTCTCTTCTTCGTCTCGAACAAACAGCGGGAGATCGTCCAGGGGATCGCCGTCACCTTCGCCGGCCTCTCGCTCCTCGCCTCGGCCTATCTGATGATGTCGTACGACCATACCGCCGGAGGTTTTCAGTTTCAGGAACATTACCGCTGGTCGAAAGAGCTCGGGATCGCCTTCTTCCTCGGGGTCGACGGGATTGGCGCGCCGATGGTCCTCGCCTCTTCGATGTTGATGTTTGCCGGAATCTTCGTCTCCTGGCATGTCAAAGACCGCTTGAAAGAGTTCTACATCAACCTCTTGATCTTGGGCTCGGCGACGATCGGGGTCTACATGTCGCTCGACCTCTTCTTCCTCTTTTTCTTTTACGAGCTCTCGGTGATCCCGATGTACCTCTTCTTGACGATTTGGGGCCGGCACACCAAGGGCTACCTCGATATGAAAAAAGAGGGGAACCCGCTCGCCGATTCGGTCTCCCACTTCTTCAACTTCAACCGGTCGAGCAAAGAGTACGCCGCGATGAAGCTGACCCTCTATCTCTCGCTCGGCGCGGTGGTCGCGCTGCTCGGGCTGTTGCTCGTCTATGTCGACTCCGGCCTCCGGACCTTCAACATCCTTGAGCTCGCCGAGAAGGGGGGGGCGTTAAAAGCAAAAGAGGATCTCTACTTCTGGCTCATCTTCTTAGGCTTCGCGCCGATCGCCGCGATCTTCCCCTTCCACTCCTGGTCGCCGGTCGGCTATGCCGCCGCCCCCGCCGCCGCGAGCATGATGCACGCCGGGGTGTTGAAGAAGCTCGGCCATTTTACGATCATCCGGATCTGCTTCTTCCTCTTTCCGGCGGCGACGCAGCAGTGGATGCCGATCATTGCCGTCCTCTGCGTGATCAACATTTTCTACGGCGGGTTGGTCGCCTTTCTCCAGAAAGACACGAAGTTCGTCGTCGGCTACTCGTCGGTGGCGCACATGGGGTATATCTTCCTCGGAATGGCGTCGCTGAACCTGATCTCGCTGACCGGCGCCGTCTTCTTCCTCTTCGCCGACGCGATGGCGATGGGGCTGCTCTTCGCGCTCGCCGGCTACATCTACTACCAGACCCACACCCTCGACATTCCGTCGATGGGGGGCGGGCTGGCGTCGAAGATGCCGTTCATCGCCACCTGTTTTGTCATCGGCTCGGCGGCGTCGTTCGGAATGCCGGGGGCGATGAATTTCATCGGCGAGCTGATGGTCTTTTTGGGAAGCTGGAAGGTCTACCCGGTCCAGACGGTCTTGGCGGCGATGGCGATCACCATCACCTGGGCCTACTATTTCCGGATGATCCGGGCGATGTTCTTCGGCGAGGCCGACCCGAAGATGTCCCATATCGTCGATGCGCATGGGGTGGTCGACCGCCTCCCGCTCGTTCTGCTTGCTTCGATGACCCTTTTCTTCGGAATTTATCCCGCGCCGTTTATTAATGTGATCCAATCGGGGGTGACGCCGATCATTGCACGGATGACAACACCGGCGGAGACACCGGCCCCGGCGATCGCCGCGGAGCCGGCGCCCGCACCGGCCCCGGCAGGAACACCGGCGACGCCGGAGACCCTTCCCCCACCGACCGACGCGAACGCTTCAGGAGGACACTAAATGCCGCCGTTGAATTGGGCCGATCTGAATCTCACCTTGATGGCGCCGGAGCTCTGGATGACCCTCTTGTCATGCGTCATCCTCTCGATCGACTTCATCTTCCCGAAGTTTTCGAAGACAACGCTCGCTTACCTCTCGATCGGCGGGATGGCGTTGATCGCCCTGCAGCTCGTCGGCTTTGCAGTCAGCGGGGTCCAAGGAAGCCTCTTCAACTCGATGTTCGTCCTCGATCCGCTCGCCATCTTCTTCAAGATCTTTATTCTCCTCTCGACGATCCTCGTGACCTTGGTGTCGATCGACTATCTGAAAAAAATCCCCTATTTTAAAGGGGAGTACTACTACCTCATTCTCTTTGCCGCGCTCGGGATGATGTTCATGGCGTCGGCCAACGACTTCCTCTCCCTCTTCATCACGCTGGAGTTCTCGACGTTCGGCTTCTACATCCTCGTCGCCTATCTGCGGGACGATTTCAAATCGAACGAGGCGGCGATCAAGTTCTTCATCCTCGGCGTCTTGGCCGCCTCGCTGATCGCCTACGGCATCAGCCTGATCTACGGCGCGACCGGGACGATCTACTTCCGCGAGATCGCGGCGCTCCAAGATAAGCATTCGATCGCGCTTATTCTCGGCGTTCTCTTCATTTTCGTCGGACTCGGCTTCAAGGTCGGCGCGGTCCCCTTTCACACCTGGATTCCCGACGTGTACGAAGGCGCCCCGACGCCGATCACGACCTACCTTTCGATCACGCCGAAGGCGGCCGCTTTCGCCCTCTTCCTCCGGGTGATGTTCGCGACGTTCGGCGACATGCGGTCGGAGTGGACCTGGTTCATCGCCGCGCTCTCGATCCTCTCGATGACCTACGGCAACATCACCGCAATCGCCCAGAAGAACATGAAGCGGCTGCTCGCCTACTCCGGGATCGCGCAGATCGGAAACATTTTAATCGGGATGGCCGCCGGGACGAAGATGGGGGGCGACTCGCTCCTCTTCTATATGCTGACCTACCTCTTCGCCAACCTCGGCGCCTTTACCGTGGTGATCATCTTCTCAAACCTGACAAACAAAGACGACATCGACGACCTCGCGGGACTCAGCCGCCGCTCGCCGCTGCTCGCCTTTGCAATGCTGGTCTTTCTTCTCTCGCTCGCCGGCGTCCCGCCGTTGGCCGGCTTCATTGGCAAAGTTTATATCTTCGCCGCCGCCGTTCATCAGAAGATGTTCTTTTTGGTGACGGTCGGCCTGATCAACGTGATCATCTCCTTCTACTACTATCTGATCGTGGTGAAGAAGATCTACATCCTCGAACCAAAAGAGACCACCCCCATTCATCTCTCGATGCCGCTGAAAGTCGTGATCTACGCCGGCATTGCCGGCGTGATCCTCCTAGGCGTCTATCCTCAACCGTTTATTGATTTCTCTGTCGCTGCGACCAGTGTGTTCACAGGGTTGGCGGCGCGGTAGCATCCTCAGTCCTTCATTATTATTTGTATATCAACCATTCCGTTTCTCTTGTCGTACATCTTAATTATCGCCACAATCACTCTTCCTCAAGATTGAATTATTCCTTAAAGAGGAGTAATCTTTTTGGAAACGTTTGAATACCAACATTCTTTTTTGAATCCAAAGCAATGTCCGAATTACAAGAAAAAATACGGGAATACCTAGATAGCTTAAGCTTCCAACTACGACATGATGAATTCCTTAAGAATATTAAGTCCATCCTCGAATCGCTTACTGAAGCCGGTACTCTGGCGTTAGGAGAAGACAAAGACTTAGGTAATAGCTCTCTTGAGATACGTGCCAGGCTGTTATTAAAGAAATTGGGGTTTAATGTGGAAAAAGGTCGGCCTGGCATGGAAGACTTTGTAGTAATCGCCCTCAAGGAAAACAAATTTAATGAACCCCTTGTGGTGGAAGTAAAATCTTCAAGAAAACCGAATATAGGCCGTGAGGACCTCAGGCAATTGGACGATTGGGTTTTTGACTTGTCAGGCGAGGAAAAAGCCCGAAAGGAAGGTTTGGGGGGAGACATAGATCCTGTCGCACTTGTAACTGGTGGTTTAACAAGTAGTAAGCGTGGACACCCGACTCCTCACAAGGGAATTTTAATATTTAACGGGCCGGTGGGAATAAACTTTAATTCTCGAGAGGAATGTTGCTTTAACGAAAATGATCGTGAGTTTATCGAAAAACGTAACCTTTGCATAGCGCCAATCGAAACACTGGTCCAATATGAAAGCCAGTATGAAATTGACCAATCCGTCTCGGCCGTTCTTTGGGAGCGACTTCATACGACCATAGGAATTCTTTCAAAATGGCATTCTTAAGATAACGCCATCGGTTTCAAATGCTATTAGCTAATTATAGTAAGATACAAGCCTGGGAGCCCTTCGCGTTCGATGTTGCTTTCCTTTTTCTTTTCGGCCTGCTCATCCTCGTTCTGCGATACACCGGCGCAAAAGGATTCGGAGTGATCTCCGGGGAAGATGAAAAGCGGACCGTTCGTTGGGCTCGCCTCCTCGTCCTGATCGCTTTGGCAACTGCCTTCTTCATTTTCTTCATTCTCAATAACCGTGAATGATCCACCGGGCGGGTTCTTCCTTCTGGCATCCGCTCTTCATTTTAGTAAGCTCTGTATAACGATTTTCAAGCATGTGAAAAGAAACATCCGTAATAAATCGGTAAAAGGTGATCTTTTGAAAAAGCCGACTGCAACGGATTTACTGAACCTTTCCATTCCGGAGCGGATTCAGCTGGTGGAGGATCTTTGGGATACGATCGCCGCCGAAGCGGCCGCGGTCGAATTGACTGAGGAAGACAAAAAGGTTATTGACGAACGGCTAGAGGATTACCATAAAATCCTGAGCCAGGCTCGCCGTGGGATGCGTTATTTCTTTTTTCTTTTGAGGAGCGCGAGCCCGCTCAACCCTGATCCGACGAGAAGGAGGGTGCTCGGTTCCGGGACGGTCGCAGTATCCTTTGAGTCGGTCGGCTCAGTGAGAAGGGAAGGATGATCCGTCTCCGCAACAACGATCGGCGGCAACGCTTCCGGTGAAGGGGAAGTGCCTTCGTCAGGGTCGTTCAGCGCGACCGGCAACGGGTCTCCCGGCAACGGCCGATTTTCTGAGGGTGGATTTTCCTTGGGAGCGGCCGGCGCAGGATCGGGGCTCTTCGGATTTTCTTCCGAGGTGATCGGTGCGGGGCCGGGATTTTTTGAACCGGTCTCCGGCGGTTTGGGGCCATCGGTCGGATGCGGCCCGCTATTAACCGGCCGGGCTGCGCTTCCGGCCCCTCCCCCACCTACCGCGCCTATAAAGGAGACGGGGGTGAACGGCGGATTCTCCCAAGACAACCTCGGGTGGGTGCTCGGAAGGTCATCCCCATGGAGCGAAACCGATTCCGTTTGGACCCCTTTGTCAGGAAAAGGAAAAATTTCTTGGACCGGCTCTTCGGAGGAGCGAGAAGTCTCGGTAGTCGTGAATGGCCGCGACTCTGTTAGAGCGGGCGTTTCCGTCACCTGCGGGAGGCTCTCCTTAAAGGGTGAAAGGATCGTGTCTGCTGGGAACTTTTCTGAACGGGGGTGGACCGGTCTTTTTTGCTTGGCGTTTGAGGACCTCTCTTTCGGAGAAAGAAGCGATTCGGAAAAGAGACCGAGGGGTTCGCCTTCAGGGGCAAGAGAGGAAGTTTGGAGTAAGGCCGCAGGAAGAAGCAGACCGATTAAAATGACCAGAAGCCACCACGGATGTTTTTTCACTTTCATCATATGGGTCCTTCGTTGAATCCCACCAGGTCGGCGACGATTTCGAGAAGCCTTTCCGCTGCGATGGCGCTCCTGCTGATATCTCCTCCTGAGGATTCGGCAGATTCATACTATAATGAGATATACCTTTCCGGCAATCACCTCGAACGAGGGGGGTGAGAGGAAAAAGCGAATGAAGGGACCTTACTTTTATCCTAGTCGTTTGCTTGAAATCCCCTATAGGAACAACAGCAAAACGGGAGGAACAGGCAATTTATTTGTTGCAGAAGGGCCTTGATCCCTCCGATCTTATCGGAAGGAGTAAAGAAGCGTTTCGATTCGCTCTTTCATGGCAGGATTGAATCTCCAGGCAAGATAAGCGCCGGCAAGGAGGGTCGATAGAAGGATCACTAAAACGAGAATCACCTTTCCAGCAGTCCCGCTCTTCACCTTGCTCCGCGTAACGGTTTTATTCGCCTCCTCCGCCTCCAGGAGGAGCGCGTCGATTGCACGGATCACCTCGTCAAAATTTCTGAAGCGGCTCTCCCGTTTTCGCGACATCATCTTGGAGATCATCGGCCAGAGGTCCCACGGAAGGAGGCGAAACTCCTCGTGCGGGACCGGGCTTCCCTCTTTCCAAACGGGAGGGGCGCCGGCAATCATCTCATACACGATCGCTCCGACCGCATAGATGTCGGCCTGCACCGTTCTCTTTTCGCCGGGCGGGCTGTACCAATTCATCTCTTTTCCCGCTCCGGGATAATGCTCCTCCAATCCGAAATCGGAGAGCTTGACCCCGCCCGAGTCATCGATCAAAATATTGCTTGGCCGGAGGTTGCCATGGATGACGTGATGCTTGTGGGCAAAGTTAAGCGCTTCACAGACCACCCGGATCAGCTGAATCGTTTCCTGCCAGGGATGTTTTTGGACAAACCGCTCCTTGAGATTTCCTCCGCTCACATATTCCATGACGATGTTGAGGATCCCTCGCTCCTCGGATATTCCATAGATGTTGACGATGTTCGGATGTTTCAACGTCGTCATCAGCTTTTTATAAATCAGGAGCTCCCGGCTGCTCCGGCACTTCTTCACCACCATCCGCTGATCATCCGTTTTGTCTTGAAAAAGATAGACCCCGCCGTATTCGGTCTCCTTAATCACATCGAGCAAAACAAATCGGTCCTCCGTTTTCGCGACACTCTCGAGCGCCCGCTCCTTTTGGGTCTCTCGGATATGCGCTCCCTGCAGCAGATTCAGCAGCTGGTTCTTGACCTCATCGGCCGACTTGTAACGATCGCCCGGCTCCTCTTCCAAACAGGTGGCAACGACCCCGTCGAGCTCCTCCGGAAGGCTTGCATTATAGTTCGATGGGCCTTTAAAGTTCCCCTTCGGCCGCTTCCCTGCAAAGAGCTCATACATCATCACGCCGAGGGAATAAAGATCGCTCGCGGCGGTCACATTTTTTGATCCGCTTCTCTGCTCCGGCGACATGTAGGCAAGGGTTCCCATCACCATTCCTTCTTTCGTCAGCGCGTCCTCCTCTTTCCCGTTTTCATAAAATTGGGCGATGCCGAAGTCGGTCACCAGCGCATTCCCCTCTTTGTCGATCAGGATATTGGCCGGCTTGATGTCCCGATGGACAACCCCGTTTTTGTGGGCATAGGACAATGCCTTGCAGATCTGAATGATGATATCGAGCTTTCGGTTGAGATCGAACCCGGGATCTTTCATCAGCAAGGCAAGATTGGTCCCTTCTACATAATCCATCACGAAATAGGGCATCCCCTCCTCAGAGATGCCGCGGTCGATGACATGGATGATGTTCGGGTGGGAGAGGCGGGCGATGATCAGAGACTCCCGGTTGAAACGCTCGACGATCGTGTTCTCCTCAACCAATTTATGAGAGAGAAACTTAATCGCGACAGATCGGTTCAAAGAAGGCTGAATGCCACGAAAGACAGTCGCCATCCCCCCTTCCCCGACCTTTTCTAGAATTTTATATTGCCCAACAGACTTCATCGATCACCCGCCCGATATCCAAATGTAAAAGCAGTGCACTTTGGCGCGAACATGAGAAATGGAGACGGAGAGAAACGGTTCCCTCGATCACAAAAGATCTCGCGCTAAATTTTAACCCCCATTTGGGATTCTGTCTATTATTTTGCTTTAGAAGACGACGATTGAGATTCTATCTCGGAGCGCTTACCAGGACGCCCGGTATCATTCTCGACTGTATTCACCGGAAATCCGCCATCCGGCACAAAACAGATTTTCCCACTGTAAGTTAGGCCCTTGTTGTGAACAGGAGGAACAATATACAATAGATAAAAATAGAAATCACACTTTCATCTTCGGGGGGTTGACCCCCGAAGAAAACTTTAAATTAGGAGGTCCTATGAAAAGCATGCTTTCGATTATAAAAGGGGGCGGCATGACCAGAACAGCGTCGGTCACCCTGCCGGAGATGGCACTGATCGCCGGAACACGGGCGCTCCTCGGTGCAGGAATCGGGCTTTTGCTCGCCGATAGATTCAATCAAAGCCAGCGAAAGGCGATTGGATGGACGCTGACGCTGGTGGGCGCAATCACCACTATTCCGCTGGCGCTGGAAGTCTTCGGCAAAGGGCGTTAAGGATCAAGATAGACGATGATTCTCTTCTACGGCAGAAGGATGCCTCATGTAGCTGCCACCCGTCTGTCCAGACGTAAAATCGTTCTCATTTTTTCCTCTCCAGAGGTGAAGTATGACCCATCCTTTTCAACTCCCCTGCATTACAACATCCAAGAAACAATTGCGAAATTTACCAAAGACGGGTAACATCACCCCCCTGAGATGAACGCCTTAAGCGAGGGCAGCTTCGCCGAGCGTGCCGTCCGGAGATCCCGAAATAAGCCCGAAATAAGATAGAAGGATTTGTTCGTTCCGGATTTCTGAAATTCACTCGCTGCGCATAAAGTGAGGCCGATCTGGAGGTTGAAGATGAATTCAAGTTTGAAATGTCGATAACGACGAACTTCATTCTCATGGAGTGCAATCAATGCCACCGGAAATTTGAGCCGACCGGCGGCGGGGTCTGCAGCCATTGCCGGCGGCTCCTCTGCAGTCGACATCTGCACGGCTGGTTTCAGGGGTGGCGCGCCCTTAAAGCCGAAGCGCCTCTTTGCGTCAGTTGTCGGCGGGCACCCTCAAACCAAATCGATTCAAAGCCATAGATACCAAGCTGGCTTCTCGGTTGTTGTCTTTAAATAAACTCGGATCGTCTCTCCTTTAAGCCTAACACTGACATCCAATTCCGGAATTTACCCCGTACCGGACCCTAATAATCCCAAAGGATTACTTTTCAATAAAAGTAACTCTGATGGGTGATCCCCCATTAAAAGCTGGTCGATTCATTTCTTTCGTGACATAATCATTCTAGTTTATAGAGAGAGAAATATACCGAGTAGATCGTCCTTGACTGTCTATCGGTTCAAGCATCATCGGGGAAGGCAGGAGCTTGCACTCCCCAAACATAGGAGGGCGAAAAATGAGACGCGTTGATTTTTTGACCGGTCAGACCGAATTCACCGCATTGACCGCCGAACAATTTATGCAACAGGATGTCGTCTATTTTTCAAAATCAGTCAAAGCGCAATCGATTGCCGCGGCGCTCACCACCGGCAACTTCGGAAGTGTGCCGATCGTGAACAGCGACATGATCCCGGTCGGAATCGTCAGCGAGTATGATCTACTCAAGGCGATACGGGGTGGAACACCCCTCAGCGATATCACCGCGGAGGAGATCATGAACAAACCGCCGGTCACCATCTCACCCAACGCCGATGCCAATGATGTCATAAAGATGTTGGAAGACAAACATCTCATTCGGGTACCGGTGGTCGATGAAGAGGGAAAACTCGTCGGCATGGTGGCGCGCCGGGACCTGCTCCAGGGCTATCTGCAGGCACAGGTGCCTGACAAGGTCTGGTGGATGTAAGTCCATCATCATCTAACCGTTTGCTTGCTCCGGACAAGCTCGGAGCAAGCAAAGCGGGCCTTGCATCGAAGGACCGGTTTGAAAGTTTTCTCTTCCGGATCCCTTCGGTGCTCGGCCAGGCGGCGCAATGCTATCCGAGCGAAAATTTCAATCGGAATGATCCGACAATCTCTCTAATACAATGCTCGCCAGTGCTTTTAGTTGATCCATCGTGAGCGCCGGCTGCTTCGTCTTGGGGTCGATGAAACGGGTCAAGGCAAGGGAGCGCGTCCCCTTGCGCACATACAATGCCCGCTGCATGTTTCCCGGCGGCGCATCGAACGCTTCATCCCCCAATCCCCTGACTTCGGCATGGTAACTCGGTATTTCCATCGTCTGCCCGCCAACGTCGACCTTTCTCGGCTGCTTCGCCTTGTCATAGAGCGCCGACGCGCCGACGCTCACCGTTAAAAGCATCTCACCCCTCTGATCGACGAAGTTCAGATCGGCCTGGGCCGTCGGCGGCGCGCCGCGCGGGATGGTATGAACCTCTTTTAATCCGGTGATCTGCTCTATATCGGTCGTCGTGAGCAGTGCGGCGGCAAAGGCCGACCCGGCGAACAGGACAATAAAAAAGGCGATTGAACCCTTCATCCGTTCCTCCCACTTTCCTCCTGGGGACTGCCGTTTGATAGTACAAACCTCGATCCGACTTGTCAACAAAGGGGCGGGCTTGAAACGCCCCCCCTCTTTCTGGTACCCTCCCGACGACCCTTTTACCCTCCTTAAAATAATGGTTTGAACCGAAGGAAGAGAAATTGAAGATAAGAGGACCGATTTTACATTTTATTTTGGGGGCACTGCTCCTTCTGGTGTTGGTCTTGTTCCGGGAGTTCGGAACGAAATCGCGGGCGAAAAAGCCGGTCTCGTCCGGCCCACCCGCCGCAGAGATCTCGAGAGCGGCGAGCCGCGATCCCTTTTCGCCGGAGAAGCTGGTCGCAACGGGAGAGCGGGTCATCTTCGGCGGCCATCCATCCAAAGTCGACGCGAGTCAGGAGTTCGTCGGCCGCGGTCAGTGCCCCGCCTGTCATGTCATCCTGGAAGGACAGCGGCCGACCCGCTTTCCGAAGCTGATTGGGGTGATGTCGCGGGCGGCCGACCGGATCAAAGAAGCGCGGTATCAAATGTTCGCCAAGAAGTACGCCGAGTCGGGCGAGCCGAAGAGCGGAATTCGGCCCCACGCGCGGACGGCCGGAGAATATTTAATTGAGTCGATCTACTGCCCCAGCTGCTATGTGGTGGAAGGGTTCGGCCTGCCGGAGACCGACGATACGGTGAGCGTCATGCCGGTGATCAATCGTCCCGAAGTCGGGCTGAGCGATTATGAGATGGTGGGGATCGTCGCCTATCTGCAGGAGACCGGATCGAACGGAGATCTCTCCAAGGTCACCGCCAGAGAAGATTGGGAAAGTTATTTTGGGAAGAAGCTGACGTCGAGCGATGTGCGGGAGACCACCGCCCCCTCTGCGCCGCCCCCCCCCGATCTATCTAAGGTCGGCCTCGCCGAGGAGAGCCCGGAGGAGATCATCGAGAAGCTCGCCTGCTACGTCTGCCACAAGATTCCCGGGGTTCGGGTTGCACAGGTCGGAAGGATCGGCCCGGTGCTGATGCTGAAGACGACGGCGCCGCAGCGGCTCCAGTCGCCGGCGTATCAGCAGGCGTTAAAGGAAGGGCGGGTTCGTGCAACGACGCCGAAAGAGTATGTGATCGAATCGATCCTCAATCCGGGCGGGTTCATCGTCCCCGGCTTTGAAGATGCCATGCCGAAACATTTCAAAGAACGGCTGACCTATGCCGCCCTGAACCGGCTGGCCGATTTTCTCCTCACCCTCGACGCGGAGGCGGCGGGTGAGAATCGGTTTCAGACCGCGCCCCCGCCCAACAGCGGAAAGCCGTTGAAGGCCAGAGATTAACCGCCGATCGCCGGAAACCTTCGTTTTCCGACCGACACCCTGGAGAGATCTTGACCATGCGGGCACTCCTTCAACGGGTCATCCAGGCGGAGGTCACGGTCGATCGGGAGGTTCTTGGTCGAATCGGCCCCGGCATCGTCGTCCTTCTCGGAATCGCAAAGGGGGATACCACCGCGCAGGCGGTTCGGCTCGCGGAGCGGCTCCTCGGCTACCGGATCTTCGAGGACGAAAGAGGACGGATGAACCGCTCGATCGAGGAGGTCCGAGGGGCTCTTCTCGTCATCTCTCAATTCACCCTCGTCGCCGACGTCGCCAAAGGAACCCGCCCCAGCTTTACCCCCGCCGCGGAGCCTCCCCTCGCCGAATCGCTCTATCGAACCTTTATCGACCGCCTCCTCCCCTCCGGCCTCCCCGTCGAGACCGGCCGCTTCGGCGCCCACATGGTCGTCTCGCTCCAGAACGATGGACCGGTCACCTTCTTGCTGGAAAGCTGATTCCCGAAGGGACGATCCTAGGCTGGCGTCAAGGCAAAGAGCCTGCGGGTGTCGGCCTGCTTGCGATTTTCCTTCGTCTCGATCCGGGATCGGACACCTCGACCGCTTCACCGCGTCGATGGCACATCTCCCCAGCCCGCCTCCTGCCTTGATCGAAGCGCTCCGAATGATCTATGATGGTCTCAACAGAGATCTGTCTCATCTTTTCGATCGTCTCTCCTGCCGTCGTCAACTGTAACCGGTGTCGCAGAACCGCACGCTCGGTGAATCATGGAGCCGCCCACGTCCTCTTCCACTCGTCGCGACGCCCAGCACCGCTTCTATCGAACGATCCGGCGAACAATCCGGCGAGCGATCCGGCAGGTCGCCATCGGACTCCTCGTCTGCATCAGCCTCGCCTGTTCAACCGCGTCCAAGCCGGGCAACCTCCCCCGCCATCCCCCCGAGGCCTCCTCCACCCAACCGGCGCCGGGCGAGATCACCAAGCGGATCTCTTTTAGCCTTCTTGAAGATTACGACAAGGGAGAGCCGCTCGACGACATCGCCCGAGATTTTGAATTAATGAACGAGCTCGGCATCGATACCTGGCGGGGAAGTTTCGGGTGGGATGACTACGAGCCGGCCCGCGGCCAATACGATTTCGATTGGCTCCATCGGTTTGCCGACCTCGCAGCAAAATATCGGATTCGGCTCCGTCCCTACCTCGGTTACACCCCCGAATGGGCCGCCCAAGGCGGAAGCGACGATGCCGCCTGGAATGACCCTCCGAAAAATCTCGACGATTGGTCCCGCTTCGTCTATACCCTCGCCTCTGCGATGAAACGGCACACGAATCTCCTCTCCTATGAAATTTACAACGAGGAGAATGTCCGGCAGTGGTGGGACGGCACGGTGGCGGAGTACAACCAACTGCTCCTCCGGGGCGCCGCCGCGATCCGATTGGCCAATCCGGCCGCCCAAGTCCTGCTCGGCGGGCTCGTCTATCCCGATGTCGAATGGATTGAGGCGCTCTGCATCACCCACGCCAACGCCGGCAGCTTCGCCGTGGCGCCGCTCCATGCCTATCCGGAAACCTGGACGCCGCCCGAAGTTGTTGTAGAAAATTATCTCGATGCGCAATATGAACTTTTTGTTCGGGCGATCGACCGTGATTGCCGGCGCAAGCCGATCTGGATCAACGAGGCGGGGTATGCCACGACGCCGGGCAAGAGCGAGCAAGACCAAGCAAACTGGTGGGCCCGCGCCGTGGCGACCTTCATCGCCGCGCCCCGTGTGGAGCAGCTCGGCATCTTTCGGATCAAAGACCTCCGCCCGGAGAGCCCGGTGATCGGAGGGGGCGAGAACCATTTTCTCGGCATCACCCGCGTCGATCGAACCAAGAAGCTCGCTTTTTATACATTAAAACGGCTGATCGGCTGGCTGAGCCGCGACCCTGTCACGGTGGCCGATCCGGAGGTGACGGTCGAAATCACCGCCGGAAAAACGGAGGCGTTCTACCATCATCTATTTGTCAGACCGAACGGAGGCCAGCTCCTTTTCGTCTGGGACAAACGGGGCAGCCCGACCGTAAACCTGCGCGTGGCCAGGCAGGGCTCCGCCGCCAGAGAGTATGCCTTGGATGGGACCCCTTCGTCTTATCCTGCCTTCGACGGCTGGACCCTCCGGAATATACAGCTCACGCCGGGCAACGTCCGAATCTTTGAGATCCCGCCCTAGCGGCAGCGGATCTTATCGGACGATGACCCGCTGCGATGGAAGCGAAGCGGGTTGTTTCTTTCATTCACCTGCGAAGGGAAATAATCATGGTCGAGCGGCTGATCGGCTTTGTCGGACGCGTTGGACACTGGGGCTACCTGATTATTTTTCTTGGAGCGATGCTCGAATGCTCCGCCTTTTTCGGTCTCGTGGTCCCGGGAGAGAGCCTGGTTCTGGTCGGCGGCTTCTTGGCAAACCAGGGGGCGCTCGATCTGGGCGACCTCATCCCCCTTATTACCCTCGGTGCCATCCTCGGCGACAGCATCGGCTATGAACTCGGCCGCTCCCTGGGACGCGATTGGCTTTTGCGTTACGGAGGCTGGGCCGGACTCGACGCCGAAAAACTCGCTCGGGTCGATCAGTTCTTTCAGAATCAGGGAGGGAAAGCGATTTTTCTCGGCCGTTTCATCGGATTCTTACGGGCGCTGGTCCCCTTCATTGCCGGGACCTCCCGGATGCCCTATCCCTCCTTTCTCTTCTTCAACGCCTTGGGCGCCCTTTGCTGGTCAACCGGTTTTCTTCTTATCGGCTACTTCTTGGGAGCGAGCTGGCATGTCGCCGAAAAATGGGTCGGCCGGGCCACCGGCCTCCTCGGCGGGGGAGCCCTCTTGGTCATCGTCTTCATTTGGCTTTGGAAGCGCCGATCAAAACCTCGTGCATGAGGATCACTCTCTATTTTCTCTGTGCCTCTATCCTCCTTCCTTAAAGGCCGCACGCTATAAAATCCAAAATCGGTCACCTACCCATCTTTTCACTTCTATGGCATAATTGCGGTTTAGGGAATCTTCCCTGGGAAGATAAATGCAGAACAGAAAATTCTCAAACAAGCTTTATCTTCTGTCAACAAACCGGTTCTTGAACGATACAACTGAACGCTGCGATCGCAGTCTATAAAGGAGGAAACAGTATGAGACGTGTCGACTACCTCGTCGGGCAGACCGATTTCAACACACTGACCGCCGCCCAGTTCATGCAGCAAGATGTGATCCATTTCTCTAAGTCCGTCAAAGCACAATCGATTGCCGCGGCGCTCACCACCGGCAATTTCGGAAGCGTCCCGATCGTCAGCGGCGAGATGATCCCGATCGGGGTTGTCAGCGAATATGATCTGCTCAAGGCGATGCGACAGGGAAAATCGCTTCATGAGATCAGCGCGGAGGAGATCATGAGCAAGCCGCCGGTGACGGTCTCCCCGGATGCGAAGGCGAACGATGTTATGAAGATCTTGGAAGACAAACATCTGATCCGCGTTCCGGTCGTCGACGGCGAGGGGAAGCTCGTCGGCATGGTGGCGCGCCGAGACCTGCTCTACGGCTATCTGAAATCCCAGGTCCCCGACAAAGTTTGGTGGATGTAAATCGGCGATTCACTTCATTTGTTTTAATCAGGAGGAGCCCCGGAATCGTGACGCACCATCACGCCTGCCTTATCGGTGCGCATGAGCCGGGGCTCGCCTCTTTCTTCATTGACGCTCCTATCACTCGCCCTTCTTTTATTTGATCGACCCTACCCATCAATCCATCCCAGTTCACACGCAACTCATGTTATACTGTCGAGAATATTTTTTGGATGAGGTGACCATGATCCCGTTTGTTCTCACCGATACCGAAGTCCGCGTCTTGGGATGCTTGGTCGAGAAAGAATTTGCGACTCCCGAATATTATCCTCTCTCGCTCAACGCCCTTCAGAACGCCTGTAACCAGACCTCCAACCGCGACCCGGTCGTCTCGTATGATGAGAAAACGGTGTCCGAAGCGATTGAACGGCTCAAAGAGAAACGGCTGATCTTGCAGGAGAACCGCGGCCGTGTCCCGAAGTTTGAAGAGACCTTTCTAAAATCGGCCAACTTGGTCCAGCGGGAAGCGGCCGTTCTCTGCGTGTTGATGCTTCGCGGGCCGCAAACGGTTGGAGAGATCCGCGGCCGGACAGAGCGGCTCCATCCGTTCGAAGAGCTGGAAGCGGTCCAACAGACCCTTCAGACGTTGGAAGAGTGGGGCTATGTCAAACTCCTTCCGCGCCAGCCGGGCCGCAAGGAGTCACGTTATGCGCACCTGCTCTCCGGAATGCCGACGGAACCGGAAGGGAAAGAAGCGGCCCCCCCCGTCCCGATGGAGAATGAAGCGGTCATCCGACTCGAAGCGGATGTAAAGGCGCTTCGGGAAGAGCTGGAACGACTTAAACAGACCCTTTTTGACTTCAAAAAACAATTTGACTGACGCGCGGGAACGATCGCTCCGGGCCTCCGCTTCTTATCCTATTGAGACAACGCCGACATGAGACCTGCTCAGAAAATCGGTCTACTCGTTTTTATCGTCTTCGCATTGATTGGATCCGATCAGACAACCAAAATTCTCGCCCAGCGGCACCTCGAATCATCTCCCCCGATCTCGCTCTTCGGCGGAGTCTTCCGACTCATCTACGCGGAGAATCCGGGCGCCTTCTTAAGCCTCGGATCGGGCCTCTCGGAGACGACCCGCTTCTGGCTCTTCACCGTCATCGTCGGGACCTTTTTGATCGGCCTCCTTTTTTACACGTTGCTGAATCCGAGGTTGATCCCAACCGAGGTCTTCTCCCTTGCTTTGGTCTTCGGAGGGGGAATCAGCAACCTCGTCGACCGGGTATTGCGCGGCCACAAGGTGATCGATTTCATGATCGTCGGGGTGGGGGAGATCCACACCGGGGTCTTCAACGTCGCCGACGTTGCAATTACCGCCGGGGTTGGTTTACTCTTCTGGGCAGGCCTCCGCTCCTCCCGCCGGCAGGCCTCCCAAAGAAGGTCATTCGACTGATGCAGCTCCCTGAGGAATCGATGCCTTTCAAAAAAAGATTTCAATTTCTGATGCTGGCCCTCCTCTCCCTCGCCGTTTTCTCCGGCTGCGCCGGGTTGGAGGGAAGCGGACGCCCGGCGCCTCCCTTTGTCGATCGCCAGGGAGGGCTCCTTGTCTCAGACACCCTCTTCTTCGGCCTTAACACGCCGCACGGGCCGGTCAGCGAAATCGACTGGAATCATTTCGTCCGGGAAATCATTACCGCACGCTTTCCGGAGGGTTTCACCACCTGGGACGCAAACGGCCAGTGGCGGGGAAGCGGCGGGGAGATCATCCTGGAACGGTCGAAGGTGGTACAGATTCTACACCGGGATACCCTTCCGGCGGAGTCGGCCATTCAGGAGATCATCGCGCGCTACAAGGGCCAATTCGATCAACAGTCGGTGCTCCGGACACGCAATGTCGTCCAGGCCTGGTTTTAAGAAATGAACCCCTCCTTTTTCTTGATTTAATTCCACCTCCTCCACTTATATATCCTTCTTAAGTATCTTCCACCTTCCCTAGTTGTCATTCTTTATTGACGGCTGGAGAATCTCTGTTACTTTGTTGAGCTAGAGGACCCCTTATATGTCGAAAAGCAGGCTCGGTTTCATTTATTCAAATGGACCGCCCTAGATCTGACACTTGGATTCTACCAAAGCGGGGTCGTTTTGCTCAGTCAACCCCAATAATCCCCGTAAAAACATGGAGGAGAGTCGGAATGAATACCCACGGTACCGTTTTAATTGTCGATGATGAGAGGGGTCCGAGAGAGTCGCTGAAGCTGCTTCTCAAACCGCTTTATCAGGTGGAGGAAGCCGACGGCGGCCTCCGTGCCATGCAAATCATTAAAAAGTTGAAGGTCGATCTGGTCACACTCGATCTCAGAATGCCGCGGATGGATGGGATCGCCGTTTTGAAATCGATTAAAAAATATAACCCGCATATCGAGGTCATGATCATCACCGGGCATGGGGGTGAAACGCATGGAAGTGCGGCTGATCTCGTGCACCTCGGCGCCAGCAGTTATCACACCAAACCGTTCAATGCACCGCAACTGATGGTAGAAGTCGCCCGCGCCATCGAAAATAAGAGGAACTTAGAGCACGCCAAGCGACGATCCGCGGGAGGCGCCATGGTCAGCGGAAGCGGCCTCAGGGTTCCGCTGATTTCGATTGCCAGCCTCACCTGTCCCGGGATGGATCCATTGAGCGACCTCTTGGTGCAGGATATCTGCTCACATGGGATCGGGATCCACTCTCAGCGGGAGTTCCAGACGGGGGAACTCCTTCGCATACAACTGACCTTCGCATCGAATCGAAAAAAGACAATCACCGAATCGATCGTGGGCGAGGTCGTCTGGACAAACCCGCTGCAGAAAAGCTCGGGCCATTCGACCCGGATCCGCTTTAATCATATCGGAGAAGAAAACCGAAAACTCTTGGAATACATCAAGGGCTTTGAAGAGAAGGACTAACCCGCTGCGCGGTGCAAGGCGCTCACCTGACGTTCGGCCTAGACCGACTGCAGGGCGTCTGCCACCATCCGGAGAAGATCTTCAGGACGATAAGGTTTAGGCAGAAACGAGACATTTGCCAAAGAAGAGGTGTCGGTCCGATGACCGGTCGACACGATCACCCTCAATTGAGGGCCGATTTGGCGAAGGCGGCGAAGGACATCCTCTCCCGATAAATGGGGCATGGTTAAATCGAGAATGACCAGATCGATCCCTTCCTTTTTCCTCGAGAGGATCTCGACCGTTTCCCAGCCGTCCCCCGCGGTCAGAACACGATACCCCTTTTGCTCCAGAATGGTTTTTCCCAGAAGGCGAATCGCCTCTTCATCGTCGACCAGGAGAATGGTTTTTCCCCCCTCCGCCCCTTGCTTTTGGGAGGACGGATCCGGGTTTGGAACAAGCTTCTCTTGGCTCTGCGGGAAATAGATCCAAAAGGTGGTTCCCGCGTCTTTCACGCTCTGCAGTTCGATCCATCCTTGATGTTCCGCGACAATTCCGTAGACGGCGGCAAGTCCCAGCCCGGTCCCTCTCCCGATTTCTTTTGTGGTGAAAAAGGGTTCGAAGATCCGATGGCGAACCGCCTCATCGATTCCGCTGCCATTATCGGACACGCTGAGACGGACATAGCAGCCGCTTTTGGCATTGGGGTGGATACGGCAATGCGCCTCATCGACTTCCACATTTTCAACGCGGATCAAAATGGACGGATTCCAACCGGCCTGACCTGGCGCGGCCGTCTGCCGTTCCATCTGCTCCACCAAGGCATCCCGGGCATTGACACACAGATTCATGATCAACTGGTTCATCTGGCCCACATCGGCAAGAATCACCCAGAGGTCAGGGTCGACTTCAATCTCCAACCGAATTTGGCGGTCGATCGCTTGCCGTAGAAGACGAACCGCCTCTTTCGCCTCCTTCCCCAGATCTAGCGGCCGTTGGTCGACCGGGCTCCGCCGGCTGAACGAGAGGAGCTGCTTGGTCAGCCCCGCTCCCCGGCACGCCGCCTTCTGGGCGATATCGACCAGCCCGAACAACTCGCTCCCAGCCGGGAGATGGTTGAGAATGAGCTCAAGACTCACCGTAATCGCGGTCAGGAGGTTGTTGAATTCGTGCGCCACCCCGCCCGTAAGCTGACCGACCGCCTCCAGTTTCTGCGCATGACGGAGCTGCTCTTCGATCTGCTTCCGTTCTGAAATGTCCCGTACGAAGGCAACATGAAACGCATCGTCGCCGTGCCAGAGATGCCGTGCCGACACCTCCACAGGAAAGACGACGCCGTCCTTCCGGCGATGCAACGTTTCAGCTTGCACCGTATCGACCCGGCTCTCGATGATCTCCTCCCATTGCGCCCTCGGGAAAACAGGGTCGATATCCCAAAGCTTCAGACGCAACAGTTCGTCCCGGCTGTAGCCGAGCGAGCGGCAGGCTTGTTCGTTGACATAAGAAAATCCGGCGTCGCGGGTCATAAAGAAGACCCCTTCCGGCGCATGCTCCATGGAGAATTGAAACCGATGCAGCGCTTCTTTCGCTCGCTTCCGTTCGGTGAGGTCCTCCAACTGCGCGACGAAATAGAGCGGCTCCCCATCGGGGTTGCGAACCACCGTGGCGCTGACGCTGACCCACACCGTCTGCCCGTCCTTGTGAAAGAAGCGTTTCTCCATCTTGAACGGATCTTTTTCACGGTTGAGCAATTGCTGGAAGCCTTTCAGATTTGCATCGAGGTCGTCGAGATTCATGATCGAGCGAAAATTCATTCCCACCAGCTCCTGCTCGGAATATCCGACCATCTGGCAAAAAGCCTGATTGACCTCCATCCAGCGGCCATCGAGGCCGGTTAAGGTCATCCCGATCGGCGCGCGGTCGAAGGCCTTCCGGAACCGCTCCTCGCTTAAGCGCAGTGCATCTTCGGCCCGTCGGCGTTCAGCGACCTCTTTTTTAAGCGCTTCGTTGGCGGCCGCCAAGGCTTGGGTCCGTTCGGTGACGCGTTGCTCCAGGTCTCCATTCATTTTTCTTTATCCCCCCTCCGGTTGCTTCGTCGGAGAATCTTTCAAACTTTCTGTTCTCATTTTCGCGTGAGCACCGCCGATTGAAGCGGGTCTCTTTCGGTTCACCAGGAGAAAAGAAGATCGAGAAGGGGTCCATGAGCGGGTCGCAGACTGGGCGTGGGGACCGCGATTTCTTTTCATCACATTTTTAGAGAAATGCACTTATGCGAAATGCACTTATGATAGATAAGCGACGCGGCAAAGTCAATCATGGTATGTAAATCATTTTCAAGAAACCGCCCGCGTTCCCGATCCGTTGTGCCGGCGCACATCGGCTTAGACTCGTCCTTGTCCGCAATGAAAAAAGATCCCGCCATGGTTACCCCAACAAGGCAAGCCGTTGATATACTGTTGCAATACGATGAATGGTTCTCTCAGGCCGCCTCAAGAAATAAGCGCGCTCAGCCGATATGACAGGAGAATGAGGAAAACCGGTCGTACCACCCAGAAAACGAAAGGACAGCGGGCAAAAGGGGTTCACGCCCGCTTCGCCCAAATTAATGGAAAGCACCCTTTCCGAACAGCCGTCCCCGATGGCTTTGTCGATTATGCGGTAAGGATCCGGCGGGGAGGAAAGCTCTTCTATTTTAATTTCGACCTTGCCGAAGAGATCGGCCTGATTCCAAAGGGGCATCGCCATCGGATGACCCCGATCCTGCGTCGGGCGATTCTAGACACCTTCAGTCTCCAAATTATCAACGAGTACGATCTTACACACGGCGTGAAGATCCCGAAGAAAGATCTCCGCCCGCATCGCTACATGGCGACCCGCTATTTACAAATGCAGCATCCCGGCAAGAAGGGCCATACCTCCGGCGACGGACGGAGTATCTGGAACGGCAGCTTTAAGGGCCCTCGGGGCCGCTGGGACCTGACCAGCTGCGGCGCCGGCGTGACCTGCTTAAGTCCCGCGACGGCGAATGAGAAAAGATATTTTAAAACCGGTGACAAGCATGCATCCTACGGCAGCGGCCGTTTGGATTTACAGGATGGGGTCTGCGCGGCGTTAATGAGCGATATTTTTCATCGCAACGGCATCCGAACCGAAAGAACGCTGGCGGTGATCGCTTATGACGACAAAACATGCATCACCGTCCGCGCCGCGAAGAACCTCTTGCGTCCCGCCCATTTCTTTATGCCGCTGAAGCAGGGAGACTACCGGGGCTTGAAAGGGGCAATCGATTACTATATTGCAAGACAGGTCGAGAACAAAGAGTGGCCTTCGATCCGAGATCCCAAGAAGAAATACCGGGAGATGCTGAAGCGAACGACCGTCGCCTTTGCAAAAACCGCGGCGCAATTCGAGGGCGAGTATATCTTTTGCTGGATGGAATGGGACGGCGATAACATTCTGGCCGATGCGGGGATTATCGACTACGGCTCGGTTCGGCAGTTCGGATTGTTTCACCATGAATATCGGTATGACGATGTCGATCGCCTCTCCACGACGATTACCGAGCAGAAAAACAAGGCCAAATATCTGGTCCAGACCTTCGCACAGCTCGCCGATTTTTTGATCAGCGGTCGGAAGAAAAACCTGAGGGCATTCAGGAATCACCCTTCGATGAGGCACTTTGAGCAAATATTCGCGCAGACAAAAGATGCGGCGGTCCTCTACCGGATCGGATTTGACAAAAGAACTCAGGCGCTGTTGCTGAAGCAGCCGGGCGATCGAAAGAAGGTCCGGGAATTCAGGGAGACATTGCGGTATTTTGAAAAAGCAAAGGCGAGACGGGGGCGTCACGCCGTCGCCGATGGGTTTAACTGGGACGCGATCTTCTGCGCGCGCGATATTCTGCGCGAGCTGCCAATTCGTTATCTGTCCGGAATCGATCGACTCCCTCCGAGAGAGTTCATCGAGATCTTACGATCGGAATATGCCTCCTCCTCCGACGTCCGGCTCAGCCGAAGCCGCCGGGAGAAGATCGCCCGTTTTCAATCGATCTACCGGCGCTTGGTCCATCGCGCCGCCGACCTGACGGGCCGAACAGCGGAGGAGCTCCTCCGAGAGATACGGGATCGGTCCGCTCAGATTAATCGTTACAGCAGGGTCACAGGGGACGCCATTCTGTTGGTCGGCGAGCGGCTGATTAGAGAATGGCAGGTGAGATCGACTGATGCGCTGCATCAAATGGTTAAGGAATTTATAGACGCGCAGATATTACGACCCGACTCACCGTCGGCGCCGGCCGCGTCACGGCCGCCTAAAAAACGGGGAAAGGCCGGCCGGGTCTTGCATTCCTTGCTGGAAACGGTGAAGAAATACCGAGAGGGCCTCTAGCCCCTCTCAGGGAGCCTCACACCGCTTAAATTCGCCCCGCCCTTCCATGTCATCAATCCGGTTTCTCTTTCTCTTCGTCCCATTCGGCTTCGGTATACCCCAAAGCGCAGATTGAACCGAGCGGCAGGACCCCGCCGGCCCCTTTCTTTCGGGGGAAGGAGAAAGGCTTGCGACGGCGACCGCTAAACAGGTAGAATCATCCGAAATAATCCAAAAACAGATCCGGGGGGAAGATGATTTCCGAAGAGCGCGCAGGAAAATTCGCAAACGACTGGATCGCCGCCTGGAACAAGCACGATTTAAATGAGATCCTCTCTCACTATGCCGACGAAATCGAATTCTCTTCCCCTTTCGTGATTCGCCTCTTCGGCGAGCCGACCGGAACGCTCCACGGCAAAGAGCAGCTGCGCTCCTATTTTGAAAAGGGGCTCGCCGCCTATCCTGACCTGACATTCGAGCTTCAGACCACCCTCTCCTCGATCAACAGCGTCGTCTTATATTATCGAAGCGTGAAGAACCTCCTGGCGGCCGAGGTGATGTTTTTTAATTCGGAAGGAAAAGTGGTAAAGGTGGTCGCCCATTATGCCGAGCCGAGATAGCGCCGCCCATTTTCTCTCTCACCGGCCTCCAAGCCATTCCGATTTTCCAACCGCGCTTCTCCCTAAAAAATAAAACCAGTCTCCTTTCGTTCGACCCGATTGAAAACAGTTCGGCCGATTCGCTACTCTTTTGTAAAGGGTTCCTCATGAGGGGTTCATGTCGGAGATCGAAAATAAAACCGGCTACGACCGGCTCGCCTGGTTTTATCATCGGTATTGGGGGGCGCGTTATCATGCCGCCGCCTTTCCGGTCATCGAGCGCCTTTTTCTCACCCGGATGTCGGCCGACGCGGCACTGCTCGACCTCTGCTGCGGAACGGGACATCTCACGCAACGGCTGGTCGACCGGGGTTATCGGGTCACCGGCATCGATGCCTCCGAGCCGATGCTTCGCTTCGCCCGCGCCGCGCTTCCGAAGAGCGACTTCATCGCCGCCGATGCCCGCGCTTTTTCCCTCGCGTCGCACTTTCAGGGAGCCCTGTCCACCTTTGATAGCCTCAATCATCTCTTAAGCAGCGACGCGCTGACCCTCGCGTTTCGAAATGTTCACGCCGCGTTGAGGCCGGGCGGCCTCTTTCTTTTCGACCTGAACATGGAGGAGGCGTATCGGAGCGAGTGGGGAAAAGCGTCGGCCATCGTGGAGGAAGACCATCTCTGCATCGTACAGGGAGGTTATGATTCAACCCGCCGGATCGGTCGAACCGAGATCACCCTTTTTCACCGCGCCGATCTCTGGCAGCGGGCCGAGATCACCCTCTTGCAAAAATGCCATTCGCCCGAAGAGGTCTGATCGGCGCTGACAGCGGCCGGGTTCGGAGAGATCTTCCAGCATGACGCCGAGACGCTGGGGGTCATCGGAGAAATCGGGGTGGGCCGGGCATTCTTCCTCGCAATAAAGCCGCTTGCCCGATCGGAACGATTCTGAGATAATTCTCCTAACACACCGGTCAGAGCCTAACGCAGACGCGATGAATTCTTTTTCCACCGAACATTCCGAGCTCCTCCTTCAAAGCTTCCGACGATGGACTGGACGGGATCTGCTTCCCCCCTCCGGCACGGCGGAGGCGCAGGCGGCGGCGCTTTTCTCCGCCCCGTTCGTCGTCATCTCCCATGGAACAGAGCCGGACCCGATCCTCAAATATGGGAACCGGGCCGCCTTGGATCTTTGGGAGATGTCGTGGGAGCAGTTCACGCAGACCCCTTCTCGGTTGACGGCGGAGCCGGTCAACCGAGAGGAGCGGGCCCGGCTGCTGGCGGCGGTGACCCGAAAGGGATTCATCGACGATTACAAAGGGGTTCGGATTTCAAGGACGGGACGGCGCTTTCAAATCGAGCAGGCGACGGTCTGGAATCTCTTAGATCGGGAGAACCGCTACTGCGGCCAAGCGGCCACCTTTCACCGATGGACCGACCTCTCCGCTGAATCAACGAAGTTGATTTTCCATATCACCCGAAGAGACGCCTGGGAGAAAGCCCAAGGGGAAGGAGAGTACCGGCCCCCCTCGCTTGCCGCCGAAGGGTTCATCCATTGCTCCACGCCGCAACAGGTTATCTCGACCGCCAACCGGATTTTTTACGGTCAACCCGGATTGATCCTGCTCGGCGTCGATCCCACTCGCGTCGACGCCGAAATCCGATATGAAAATACCGAAGGGGGCTCGGAATTATTTCCCCACCTCTACGGAGCGCTTCGCCCCGAGGCGGTCACGCAGGTGGTCGATTTCCCACCTGGAACCAGCGGCCGCTTTATCCTCCCGGAAACCCTCAGCCGACCCGCTTGACCCTCGAAGCTCTCGCTCCTTTAATTTCTTTGCACAACACCGTCACCGGGTTGACTTCATCAGTAGATTGTCTTATAAAAAGGCCGTCTTGTGGAGGGAACTCTTCCTGCAGAACAAGTCAAAGGAGAGATTCTCTCTAAAACCAAGCCGACCGAATGTGGACAGAAACAGCGCCACGGATAATAGAAGAAGGAGCCCGCATGAACCTCTCAATCTTTCACAACCCGAAATGCTCCAAGAGCCGTGAAACGCTCAAGCTTCTCACCGACCGAGGGATCGAGCCGAAGGTCATTCTTTATCTCGCCACCCCGCCGACGCAAAAAGAGCTCTCGGAGATTTTGAAGAAGCTGGGAATGGAGCCGAAGGGACTGATTCGCTTTAAGGAGCCGGTCGCGGCCGAATTAGGCATCAAGCCCTCCGACCAACGGCCGGAGGCCGAGTGGATCAAGCTGATGGTGGAGAACCCGATCTTGATTGAACGGCCGATCGTCATCACCCCGACGAAAGCAGCGCTCGGCCGCCCTCCTGAAAATGTGTTGGCGTTGGTCGGTTCGTAGGGGCAGGCGCGGGAGCCTGCCCCTCGCGTAGAGATCTCCCGGCGGAGGAAGGTCCTATCCTCAAAATCATTCATGCGGGTGGCCACAGGGACCGCCCTTACCGAATGTCCTCCGTCCAACGCTTCTTTATCTTTATCCTTGAACTTGTTACACTTCCCCCATTCGGTCTCCCCATTTCCCCATGAGCCCGGTCCTCTATGAATACTTCGAAACCGTTTGATGTTATCGTGATCGGCGGCGGCGCCGCCGGGCTGATGTGCGCTTTGACGGCGGGCCAGCGGGGACGCCGGGTTCTCCTTTTGGACCATGCGGAGCGCGTCGGGAAGAAAATCTTGATCTCCGGCGGAGGACGCTGCAACTTTACCAATCTCCATGTTGAAGCAGACCATTTTCTCTCCGCCAATCCGCATTTTTGCAAATCGGCTTTAAGCCGTTTTGGGCCGGATGACTTCATCGCGCTGGTCGAAAAACATGGCATCCCCTATCACGAGAAAAAGCTGGGACAACTTTTCTGCGATGGGAAATCGGCGGAGATCGTCAACTTGTTGCTGGAAGAGTGTCGCCTCGGGGGGGTCCAAATTCTGACGAAATGTTCGGTCGAGAAGATAGAGCGGGATACAATTAGGGAAACCCGATTTACCGTTCAAACCAACCTAGGGGATTATGACACCGAATCGCTGGTGATCGCCACGGGGGGGCTGTCGATCCCCAAGATCGGGGCGACCGACTTTGGATACAAGGTGGCAAAGCAGTTCGGCCTCAACGTCCTCCCCTGCCGGCCCGCGCTGGTCTCCTTCACCCTGAATCCCGGAGATCTGAAAAAGATAGACGGCTTGGCCGGGACCTCCGCGGAGGCGCGGGTCTCCTGCCATGACCGGACCTTTCGGGAGGCGATTCTTTTTACACACCATGGATTAAGCGGTCCCGCCATTCTGCAGATATCAAACTATTGGGAGCCGGGCGATTCGGTGACGATCAATCTTCTTCCCGATTTCGATCTGACGGAAGCGATCAGACGGTGGCAGAAAGAGCGGCCGAAGGCGGAGTTGAAAAGCTTGATCGGCGAGCGGCTGACCAAACGGCTGGCCCAGCAATGGCTCGCATTATCGGGTGAGAGCAAATCGGTCGGCCAATACAGTTCGAAAGAGATCATGGCGATCAGCGCCCGCTTTCATCAATGGCAAATCACCCCTTCCGAAACCGGCGGTTATCGCCTGGCGGAGGTCACGAAAGGGGGAATCGACACCGATGAGCTCTCTTCCAAAACCTTCGAGGCCAAAAAGGTGAACGGGCTTTATTTTATCGGAGAGGTGGTCGATGTGACCGGATGGTTGGGAGGGTATAACTTCCAATGGGCCTGGTCCTCCGGACGCTGCGCAGGGTCGGTTGTATGACGGGATGGAATCTGCCGGTCGTTTCACCGGCGGCTAAATCACGCGCATACACCGATTTTTAATTCCAGAGTATACTTTTGATATGAGAATCACTTTACACCCGCTCACCGGAGGAGGCCGCGATGGCACTCAAACCGATCGGCAACAACCCGGACCTTCATTATCATCTGCTGCGCGAGGGGCAGATCGATGAATTCAATACAATAAAACGGAAGGGCGAGAAAATAGATCTAACCGACTGTGACTTTCGCGGACTCGATTTGCGCGGCGTCGATCTCGCCGGTCTCGATCTGAGCGGCTGCTTTTTCCGCCAATCCGATCTGCGCGGAATCGATTTTTCCCACACCCATTTAGAAGGGGCGAGCTTATACGGAGCCAAGGTCTCCGGCACTTACTTTCCAATGGAATTGTCCCCCGAGGAAATTACCCTCTCTCTCACCCACGGCTCCCGGATGCGTTATCGCAATACTCGCGGTTGACGCCTCCCGCCTCTCCTCCTTCGACCTCAAACACTCAAGAAGCGCGCCTGCCGGCGAAACCATATTACCGGCGCGGTCTATCCCTCATCCCGGTTGACGATGGCCTTGCCCGGCAGCGATGGAAGCCCGAGCGCCCGCCGCATCGTCCGTTTCGCGGCATCGAGGAGGCCGACCTCTTGCAGCGCGCTGCGGAGCATCGGCTTCCACTCGTAGAACCACCGGAGGTTGAGCTGGTGGGCGACATAGGCGCGGGGGGAGAGCCGGAAATAGTGGGCTTGGAATCTCCAAAGCTGGCGAGATGTAAAGACCTTGGCATTCCCGCCGAGCTTCGCCACAATCGGCGTAAAGTGGGGATAGAGGTCAACCCCGATCAGCTCCGTTTTCATGAAATTCGCGATCAAAAGATCGTCAAAGTAGCCATACTCCACCGTCTTCATCAGCGAATTTCTCGGCGCAATAAAATGGATCCCCCGTGGCCCCCCGGCGCCGGTTCGGCGCGGATCGTTAAGATAAAACGTTCTCGCCTCGCCCGCAACGGTAAACCGGATAAAATCCAGGTGCGGCCGCAAGAGGTGAAAGCGGCGGATAAAATGTTCCAGTCCCTGCCAGTCTTCTTTCGACATTTTCTCATTCCAATCATCTTCTCCGGTCGTTTTCGAGATGGCACTCTGATCCGGCTGGTGCGTCGGGTGGTTCGGGGTGACCGATCCGTTCGCCAGATCGACCGTCACAAACGGTTCAATCAGCCGTGTCACCGGGGCCTGCCAATGATGCTTCATGTCGTCCCAGGTGATTCGATAGGGGTTGGCCCAAACCGAATCGGCGCGGACATAAAGATGTTGCGAGGAGAAACAGCAGAAATTCCGAACCTGCAGAGAGGTGCAGAGATCTCCGAGCGCCCAGATCGCACTCCGCTTGGATTCATATAAAGGTGGGGTCAAGGACATTCCCCGGTCGTCAACCCGGTTGAACATATCGGCATCGATGCTGCAGAGGGACAAGAGAAACGTTTTTTTGTAGGAGCGGATCAACTTCTTGAGGAACGGCTCCTCTCCATGCAGCGGGGAATCGTTCAGATTGATGATCAATGCATCACCCGCTTCTATGATCAAGATCGCATCCTGATTCATATTTTCCAAACACATCACCCGGACGTTCCGGGTGAGCCGGGTCCACTGCTTGAATCTCAACACCCAAACGCGGAACCCTTTCGACCGGAAGGACTCTTTGATCTCCGGGTCGTAATGGTCCGGCAGGAGGATGAGTGACTGCCGGGAGAGCATCTCAACCGATTCAGGGTGGAGATGATCGGGATGACCATGGGAGATCCAGATATAGGGAGAGTCGATCACATTCCGAATCTGTGACTCCGCCAGGGGATGATCGAGTCCCCAGCTCCCGAAATAGGCGGTCCCCTTTAACCACGGATCTGTGGCGAGCACCGGCGCGTTATTTTCAAACAGCTGTAAGGTGGCGTTTCCCAACGTCTCAAATTTCAAATCCATTTTACCCTCCTCTGTATCGGTGGCACTCAAAGTAGTCTGCGTTTGGCGACAAAGGGTCTCGCGTGTTGTGTCAGGAAAACCGAGGCGTGCCCGGCGGAAATGGTTTATTCTACCTTCTTCAAAAAATGAAGGTCTGTATCGATCATCACGTTTTTAAAAGATCGGTCGGTTTTCTCAGGTTCAGACATCGGCCTGGGGACCGACCGTCGGTTGTGATTTTCAGATCGACCTATTTTTCATCCCTTCCCGATAGCGCTGAACCTATTTTTCTGATATCTTTTTTCTGTTTAGTCCAAACGGAGGGTTCTCCTCCGAGGAGATCTATATTTTAGGAGGCGCTCATTCCTACTCAACCTGATCCGATCGGCCCCGCTCCGTCCCAAAATTTTTTCTGGCCGCCGATCAGTCGTGGCTATCAAGAGATCGGCAGGCTGTTGATCTCCTGTCCCGATCGCCCCGGAATCGTGGCGGCGGTCTCCCGTTTTCTCTTTGAGCAGGGGGCCAATATCATCGATTCGGACCAGCACTCGACCGATCCGACCGGCGGAACCTTCTTCATGCGGGTCGAATTCCGATTTCCCGATTTGGAGCAGCGGGGGGCCGCCTTGGAACGGGCGTTCGCGCCGGTGGCCGCTTCGTTCAACATGGAATGGCGTCTGGCCTATGCGGGTCGGATCAAGCGGCTTGCCATTTTTGTTTCAAAGGCGGAGCACACACTTTTTGAGCTGCTTTGGCATCGCCGCGCGGGCGATTTAAGGGCGGAGATTGCGATGGTGATCTCGAACCATTCCGAGTTGGAGCGGACCGTCGCAACCTGGGGAATTCCGTTTCATCACATTCCGGTCGAGAAAAACAGAAAAGAGGAGGCGGAGGCAAAACAGATCGCGCTGATGGAGGGAAAGATCGATCTGGTGGTCCTTGCCCGATACATGCAGATCATCAGCGCCGATTTCGTAAAGCATTATCCAAACCGGATCATCAACATTCATCACAGCTTCCTCCCCGCCTTCGTCGGGGCCGATCCCTATGCGCGCGCCTATGAGCGGGGGGTGAAGCTCATCGGCGCCACCGCCCATTATGTCACCGCGGAGCTCGATGCGGGGCCGATCATCGAACAGGATGTTCATCGGGTCGATCATCGGCAGGAGGTGGACGATCTCCGGCGTATCGGCCGTTACGTAGAGCGGACCGTTTTGGCGCGGGCGGTCGGGTGGCATGTCGATGATCGGGTGTTGGTGCATGGGAACAAGACCATTGTTTTTTCTTAACCGCGCGGGGGGAGAGGACGCGAGGGGGAACCCTCCACTCTGCACAGCCTCCGTTCTGATTCTTCGTTTCTCCTTCGCAATCTCTTCACTTTTCCGTCCATTAAAAATCGGCTTGCAAAGTGACGCGGCGGCGGTCTAAAATCGGCTGATTGGACCCCTCCAACGAAAGGAGCTTACAGTGATTTTTGGCATGCTCCTCAATATTATTCTCCTTGTCTTGATTGTCTGGGGTGTCTTCGCCGTCATCAAGCGAAGTTAACCCAGGCGATCCGATCCAAATAAAAAAGGCCGGCCTTTCATCCGAAGGAGATCTGCTGGATGAAAGCGCCGGCCCTTACTTTATGCCTTTATATTTTTATACGATAGATCGGCAGCGGTTTTAGAAGTAGAACATCACCGCCCCGGTGCCGACCCATCCGTCGTCTTTGCTGTTTCTGCTCAGACTGGTGCTTCCGGTCTCGCCGAACTTGTTATCGAGAAAAATATATCGGATGTCGGCGTTTAACGCCACGTTCGCAGTGATCGGAAGCTCCAAGCCACCGCCGACATGCCAGCCGAAGATGTGGGTGGTTTTGTCGCGGAATCCGAGCGACTCAAGGCTCGGCGAGTAATCGATTTTCGTAAAGTACCAACCTCCCCCCCCGACCAAGTAGGGTGAAAAGTGCGGCAGGATCGGCAGGAAAATGAGGGCTGATGCCGTCAGCGGATAAGAATGCTGGCGAATGTTTCCCTCAAGCCCCGGCTCGGAGACTTTAAAGGTTTCCTTCGATCTGTAATCGGCCGCCGCCTCGATTCCGAAGATCGATCCGAGACGAAGCCGCGCCTGAACACCGCCATACCAGGCACCGTTGTCGGCATCTCTGCTTTTATAATAACCGGCCCGGGGACCGATTCCGAACGTGTTTTTAATCGTTCCTTCGTCCTCCGCCCAACCGAGTTGCGGCATGAATAAAACGATCGCTATCCAAAAGAAGAGGTTCGTTTTTTTCATTCTTTGTTTCCTTTTCTCCCCCACGGTTCAGATTCAATTGGCCACATGGCCTCCCCGAATGAACTCCCCGTGTCTGCTGCTATTGTGATCCTTCCCCCTTCTTCGTAAAAAATGGTAAAAGAACGGCACCCCAAGAAAAAGAAGATCTCCTAAGTCTGCAAAACGAAAGTGATAGACAACCCGCTGCTCGCTGCGTGATTGAACCGCGCCGCAACCGAAGCCCCCCGACTTGCTGTCGGCGGCAGAAGAAGCCGGCGGGGTCGTGCCGGTCCCGCCTCCACTTCCGCCATCTCCTCCTACACTGCTGCAGCCGGTACTGTCGCACGGGGCGGGAATCGAGGCGCTGGAGGCTTCATCGGCGCCGATGTCGAACCCGCCGCCAAAGGGTCGGGCCTGGCCGTCGAAATCAACCGCCGGTGCGTTCACGGCAGTCGCTTTGTCGACGGCGGCGGAATCGGTGTGAATATGATAGTCGCGCACCGCGATGTTGACATACTTCGGATCGGCCGAGACATCGCCGACGCGGTTGCTCGGAATCTGAAAACTCGGATCGGTCGCCAGCTCTTCAATATCTTTTGTATTTTGGAAAAAGAGATTGTGACCGACCTCATCGAAGGTGTTTTGGCTGTCCCGGTTCGAAATTCCCTTGTTCCAGTTGGTCAAGAGATTATTCACGATGGTGACATGGGTGGAGGTCCTGTCTCCCGCCGGCGGATTGCCGATTGCAATCCCGGCGAGCGACACACTGAGATCGCCGTCAAGTGTATTGTTGACGATTTGAACTTGATCCGACTTATAGAGCAAGATCCCCGCCTGGCCGGAGTGAAGGGTTCCATAGAGAATGTTATTCGTTATTTTAATTTGGGTGCCGTGTGAAACAAAGATATGTTCATTCCGACTATCGAAAACTCGGTTTCGGGTGACCACAATGCCGGGATTGCCGAGTGCATGGATCGCAATCCCATGGATGGTATTGGAGATAACGTTCCCCTCTATCTGAACACCGGTCGCCTCACCCGGGCCGCCATTGACCGCGATCCCCTCCTCAAAGCCATAAGGGACCGTCTGGGCCGAAATTTTATTTCCCCGAACCGCTGAATTCGTAAACCGGTCGAGCCAAATGCCAAAGATGCGCTTAGGAGGGGTCGGATCTCCACTGATCGGGGTCACCAGAATATTTCCCTCAACCCGAATTCCCGATCCGACCGGCGTGTCTTTGTATCCGACGCCGTCGATGACCGCTTCGCCGGTGGTTCCAAAGGAGGCAAGCGTCACCTGATTCTGACTGATCACAATCTGTCGGGCCGCACCGAACATGACAAACGGCCCTTTGTGAGCGACCGCCACATTTCGGGAAAGGGAGATCGTCGCCGCGGTTCCATCCGTTCTTGCCAGTTGGATATACCCCGAGTTTTCAAATCGATTGTCGCTGATGACGATCCGTTCCCCGCTGCTGTTCGTATCGGACACATCAATTCCGGCATTGTCGCCATCTCCCAAAAAGCGGAGGGTCAGCCGACGGAGGGTGAGATCGACATGGTTGTTCGACCCTTCTCTTCGGATAAAGGTAAATGCCTGGCCATTTTGCACCTGCGGCAGCAGCGTCAGCGGCTTTGAATCGGCCCCCTGAAGATCGACCTTCCCCCAGAACCGGATTCCGAAGGCATCGACCCCTTCCGTCTTACCGGTGCTGGCAAAAAGGATCTGATAACCCCGCGGGGCGACGCTTCCATCATATCTTAAAATCGCGGTCGATCCGTCCTGCTTGCCGACATGGAGCATCAGCAATCCCCGGCCGGGGGTGCCGATGTCTTGATCGATCAAGACATTGTGCCCCTCATCAATCGTCACCTCATCGCCATCCCCCGGCACTTTCCCACCGATCCAGGTTGAAGGAGAGGACCAAGGACCGGAGCTGCCAGAGGTGATCGTGGCCGCGCCCGACTCCGTTGCGATAAAGGCAAGGACCAGGAGGGCGGTCGCCGCCGTAAAAGAAATCCGCCGACCTCTCCTGAAGAGGAAATAGAAAAGGGGCCAGAAGAGCAGGAGAAGATCGCCGAGATGCGATTGATTGAATTTCCGTTTTTCGGAGGTGTTCTCCACTTGTCCGCAACCGAACCCGGAATGGGACGAGCCCGAGGAGGGTGTTCCGCCATCCGGTCCGGGACCCCCGGCCGGGCCGGGGTTCACGCCGGGGCCGGGATCTCCCGGCACCGTCACGGTCGTTTGATCGGTGGCGCTGTTGTTGGTTAAATCGGAGTCGTCCACCGCTCCGGTCACCGAGACGGTGTTCGCAAAGGTGCCGGCCTTTGGATATTGAAGGGTGATCGAAACCGTCGCCGTCGCCCCGCTGGCCAGATCTCCCAGGTCACAAGAAATTCCCGACGCCGATTGACAGCTCCCCGGAGCCGCTGTCACCTTGACGAAGGTCGCGCCTGCCGGAGGTTGATCTGTAAAGACGACGCCGCCGGCGGTCTCCGGGCCGTGATTGGTGACCGATGCCGTGTAAACGACATCGGTCCCGACCAAGATCGGATCGGCCCCCTTCGTAACGGCGACCTGAAGATCGGCCCTCCGGGGAGAAATCAGGGTCGTCACGGCCGCCTGATTGTTGGCAGCGATCGGATCGGTTTCCTGCGCTGAGACCTGAACGGTGCTTTGAATCGACCCGACCTTCTGCGCCGTCCATTGGACCGTGACGGTGGCTTGCGCCAGGCTTGCAAGCGCGCCGAGCTGACAGCCGGTGTTTTTGTCGCACGTTCCCTGGGTTCCGGAAACACTGCTGACATTGATCTCGGCTGGGAAGATAAAGGTAAGCGCCACCCCGCTCGCCGCGCCGGCGCCCTGATTCTTCACCTTGATGGTATAAACGACCGGCGCGCCGACGCTCGCCGGATCGGGCGCATCATCGACCGTCACGGCGAGATCGGGGACGGGAGCCCCGCTGTATTCATCGGCGCCGATGTCAAAACCGGCCCCCGACGGCCGCGGCGCCCCGTCGAAATCGGTGGTCGGCGCGCCTGAAGCGGTTCCTTTGTCAATCGCTGCAGAGCCGGCCTGGAGGTGATAATCGCTCGCAGCGAGATTCACATATTTCGGATCGCTGAAGACATCCCCCGTCCGGGTGCTCGGAATCCGGTTGTTGGGATTGGCCGCCAGATCTTCAATATTCGTCACATTCTGGAAAAAAAGGTTGTAGCCGACCTCTTGAAAGGTGTTCCCGCTATCCCGATTCTGCATTCCCTTGCTCCAGCGGGTAATCATATTGTTTTTGATGACCACATTGGTGGAAGTTCTCGGGGGATTCCCAATAGCAATCCCGGCGGTGGAGACTGCAGGAGTACCATCCAAGGTGTTATTGATGATTTGGACCTGATCGGTCACATAGAGTAAGATCCCCGCCTGGCCTGCGTTGAGCGTTCCATATAGCACGTTGTTGGTAATCTGGATTTGGCTCCCTTCGGATATAAAAATATGCTCATTTCGATTGTTGAAAACTTGATTTCCCGTAATCACAATTCCAGGGCTGCCCGGGCTGGGCATGTGCACCGCAATACCATGGATTGTTTTTGAAATAACATTCCCCGCTACCAGAATATTGCTTGTCTTCGCCGGTTCTGCCGGGTTTCCAAAGACAGCAATCGCCTCCTCAAAACCATAGGCAACCGACTCTGCTGAAATAGTATTCCCCTGGATAACTGAATCTGAAAATCCCATCAGCCAAATCCCAAAAACGCGCTGAGGCGGAGTCGGATCTCCGCTGATCGAGGTAAGAATCGTATTTCCCTCAATCCGGATGCCGGAGCCGGGTCCGAGGATGCTATCGATCGCCGCTTGCCCCGGCGACCCCTTCGGGAACGCCGCCAGCGTGATCTGATTTCGATCGATCGTCAGATTACTCGCCGCCCGAAACTGAACGAACGAGCCCCGATGGGCGACGGCCGTATTGCGGCTGACGGAGATCACGGCAGCCCCTTGGCTTCCATTGGCATTAAACAGCTGAATCGTCCCCGACTGCTCGAATCGGTTTCCTTCCAAGACCGCCCGCTCCGTCGATCGGCTGGGGCCGGTGCCGGTGCCGGTGACATCGACCGCCGCGCTGTTCTCATCGCCGGCCCATCGGAGGGTCACCCCGCGAAGGATCAGATCGACATGGCTGCTTCCCGGATCTTTTTCGATGAAGGTCATCGCGGAGCCGTCCTGCACCACCGGCTCGATGATAAAGGGATGGTCGGCCGCTCCCTCGAGATCGACGCTTCCGAAAAAATGGATCCCAAACGCACTGCTCCCCCGCGCCTTGCCGCTGCTGGCAAACCGGATCGTGGTCGCCGTCCCGACCGGCCGGCTCTGCCCGGTAAAGAGAAGGCGCGCCGTCGACCCGTTTTGGGTTCCGACCCGAAGCATTCGGAGGCCCGAAGCAGCACCGATGTCCTGATCAATCTCCACCGTATGGCCGTTTGCAATCACCACGTCGTCCCCATCGGACGGGAGAACGCCGCCGCTCCAGGTGGCGGCGGAGGACCAGAGGCCCGACTGCTGAGAGGTAATGGTCGCAGCCCACAGCAGATCCGGAAAGAGGAGGATCAAAAACAGAAGGATCCCCTCTTTTGACAGTCTTCTCCCTATCCCCAAGTTATATCGCTCCATTCCGGACAGGTAAGGAATGCAAGAGGGGGACCCCGACTTCAAAGGGCCCATAAAGATCCCCACCGAATGTTCCTTATATAAATTTTTCAATGTCTTAGGAAGCTGAGGCTGTGCCGTAGATGTGCAATTATTCTGCCTGTTTGTGAAAGATTGCCAACAGTATGCAATTCCGTTCAGTAATGGGGCCCACTCACTCTTTTGGAATCTTTACAAAAGAGGGATATTAAAGAGGGATATTATCGAGCGGATTTGGAGGGTCCGACGCGGTAAAGGTAAAGCTTTCCGATCTGCTCCATCGCGCCGGCGGAGTAAGTCGGGGCAGCAACGACAAACCCGGTGAAGGTTTTCGAGACAAGGGAAGCCGCTGCGTCGCCGAAGAGCGCCCGCTCTTGGTTTTCTCCGGCGTTCGTCCAGGCGGGGGCCGTTGCAAGCCCGCGCGGCCCGCCGAGGTATAGGGAGACTTTGCCCGACTGGACCCGATTATTCTCCTTCTGCTTGGAGCCGATGAGAAGATCTTCATAGCCGTCCCGGTTGATATCCCCGAGCGCCGTCACCGAGGTGCCATATTTGGCGTCGATCAAATCCTCTCCCGAAGCGCTCCAATTGAACTTTTTCGACAGGCCGAAGGCCGATCCCGGAAAGAGAAAGGCCTTTCCCGCATCGGTATGACCCGGGGTGTCTTGAAAATAAGCGCCGACCGCCAGGTCGCGGAAACGATCGCCGTTGGCATCGAGCGTCGTCATCGTCAAGCCGAAGGCGGCTCCCCCTTGGTTTTCTCCCGACGACATCCAGACCGGAAACTCGGACGGCCCCCGCGACGAGCCAAGATAGAGGAAGACCTTTCCCAGCAGCCGGGGGGCCGCCACCAGAATATCGGCATAGCCGTCTTGATTCATGTCCCCCGCCGAGGCGACCTTCAGGCCATAGCCCGATCCGGCGGCATGGTCTCCCAACGAGGTCCAGGCCGGCTTGTCCGACGGTCCTTTCGGACCCCCCATATAAAGGTAGGCCTTTCCGACCGATCGCTCCTTTTCGTTGAAGCCGCTCGCCCCAATCAAGAGGTCGTTGTAGCCGTCCCCGTTCACATCCCCCGCCCCCGCCACCGAGGTGCCGAAAAACGCCCCTCCCTGACCGTCGCCCGAGGAGGTCCAAGCCGGCTGATTCGCCAGCCCGGCCGGCCCCCCCAGATAAACATAGACCCGTCCGGTGAACGCCCCCTTCTCACCTGCCCGATAGTTGCTCGCGCCGATCACCGCATCGGCGAATTGATCTCCGTTGAGATCGACCAGCGCGATCGACGCGCCGAAATAAGCCCCCTCCAGGTTCTCTCCGCTGCTGCTCCACGCCGGTGTGTCGGAGAGCCCTTTTGCGGTTCCAAGGTAGAGATAAACCTTTCCGGCGTCGGCCCGGCCGGTATTATAGGCATTGGCGGCCACCAACAGATCGGGAAAGCCGTCGCCATTGACGTCGCCGGTCGCCAGCGCCGAGCCGAAGTGGGAGAAGACCGCATTCTCCCCGGTGGTGCTCCAGATCAACTCCACCGGCGGGAGCGGAAGCGGCTCGGGGCCCGTCTTCCCCAAACTGCAGCCGGAGAGGGCCGAGAATAGGGCCAATAGAAAGGCCGCCACACCCCCTCTCATCAATATTATTTTTCTGCTTTTTATTTTTCTGCTTTTTTTGCTCGGCCGGGTCACACCGCACGCTCCTTGGATTGAAACGGGCCATTATACCAATCGCTTTCAAAAAAGAAAAATGCTAATATTAAAGCAAGGCCGAGGCACTCGAACAGAGCCGAACCGACAGGAGGAAGAGAAGACGAATCTTTATGGAAGCACGAGCGGTTTAAAACCGCAGCAGATCAAACGGCTGGAGCAGATCGGCCGTCGCAAGATTAAATCAGACCAGGTCATCACACCGGAAATCGCCCGGTTGATGACCACCCTCTCATTTGAGATTGGACGCCAAATCGGCATCCTGGTCGGACGGGAAGGAGAGATCTACTCCGTTCTCGTCGGGAATGAGCGGGAGATCCTCATCCCCGATCTCACCGAGCTGCGCGTCAGCCGACGGGGGCTGCGCGGGATCCGGCTCGTCCACACCCATCTGAAAAATGAAGCGCTGACCGAAGATGATCTGACCGACTTGGCGCTGCTGCGGCTCGATCTCGTCGCCGCCGTCGGAGTGATTCAAGAAGGCCTCCCCGGAACGGTCTACCTCGCCCATCTCCTTCCGCAAAACCCCGACGGCAAAATCTATGAGATCCACCCCCCCGTCTCCATTCATCAGCTGAGCCTGCCGCTCAAATCATTCCTGGCCGCGCTGGAGGCGGAGTTTGACTCCGGGGAGCGGACCCTCGCCGTCGACGGCCGGAAGGAGAAGGCGATTTTGGTCAGTGTTTCGACCACGCCGCGGATCGATCAGGAGGCCTCAATGGATGAGCTGGCGGAGCTCGCCCGCTCGGCCCGGCTCGTTCCGATCGACCGGATTTATCAGCGTCCGAAAACCTTCCATCCGAAATATCTGTTGGGCCAAGGGAAATTAAAAGAGGTCGTGATGCGGGCGCTTCAGCAGCGGGCCGACCTGTTGATCTTTGATCAAAACCTCACCCCCCTTCAGGTGAAGGCGATCGGCGAGATGACCGAGATGAAGGTGCTCGATCGGACGCAGCTGATTCTCGACATCTTCGCCCAGCGGGCGCAAACCCGGGAGGCCAAAGTGCAGGTGGAGCTGGCGCAGCTTCGGTATCGGCTGCCGCGGCTGGCCGAGCGGAGCACCGCGCTGTCGCGGCTGACCGGAGGGATCGGCGGAAGGGGGCCGGGGGAAACCCGGTTGGAGGTCGACCGCCGCCGGACGCGCGATCGGATCGGCCGGCTGGAGCGCGAGCTCGAATCGCTTGCCGAGGCGCGGGGGCGCCGGCGGGTGCGGCGGGTCAGCCAACAGATCCCGATCCTCTCGATCGTCGGCTATACCAATGCGGGAAAGTCGACCTTGCTCAATGCGCTGACGAAAAGTGACGTCCAGACCGAAAACCTTCTCTTCGCCACTCTCGACACCTCGACGCGTCGGCTTCGCTTTCCGCGCGAGCGGGAGGTGATCATCACCGACACGGTCGGATTTATCCAGTCACTTCCCCCCGACCTTCTCGGCGCCTTCCGATCGACCCTCGACGAGCTGCGCGACGCCCACCTGTTGCTCCATGTGGTCGATGTCAGCAACCTCCATTTCGAGCAGCACATCCAGACAGTCAATAAGATTTTGAATGAGTTGGAGCTGGAGAAGACCCCGCAACTGCTGATCTTCAATAAGCGGGACCGGGTCGATCCGGAGATGGTCCACAATCTCTCTCAGCGGTACGACGCGATCGCGATCTCGGCGCTCGACCCGGAGAGCCTCGGATCGCTCTTGGCGGCGATCGAAACCCGCCTTTGGGACGAGCGGCACGAAGGAAGAGGACGGCCCCCCGCGCCGTCGACCTATCGTGCGACGAGCCCCGAAGCGTAACCCCTTCAGACTACGATTCGATGTGATCCCTACGCCGCGGCGCGGCCGTCTTTTTCCAATTCTTCTTTCAGGGAGAGAAATCGAACCAGATCCCGCAGCGAGAGGGTGCCGATGAGCCGCCCCCGGTCCATTACCAGGAGCCGGCTGGTGTGGCTTTGATTCATCTTCGCCAGCGCCGTCACCGCGTCGGCATCGGGCGAGATCGCCTGGTCGAAAGAGCAGGGCTTCGCAATCTCTCCCACCGTCCGCCTCGGCCACTCGTTCCGCGGAATCTCCTTCACCTGATTCAACTCCACGCAGCCGACCAGCTCGCTTCCGTTCACCACCGGAAACATCTTGTGCTGGTGCTGGTAAATATATCCGTCGACCAGCTGAGACAGCGTCACCGACGGGTTGACCGTCACCGGGTTGGGCTGCATGAACCGACGGACCGACTCCCCTTCCAGCACTTGGCGCGTGAGGAGCTGCTGATAGGCCGACTTCGCCGCATCCCGGACAAAAATCCCAATCAGGAATTGCCAGACCCCACCGATGAAATTTCCCTGCAAAATGCTGGCAACCCCATACAGCACCAGAAAGATCCCGAATCCCGAGCCGATCGCCGCAGAGATGCGGGTGCCCCAGAGAAGGTCTTTCCGCCATCCCCATAAGATCGACCGAAGGACCCGGCCGCCGTCGAGCGGAAACGCAGGGACGAGGTTGAACCCCGCCAAGATGGCATTGATCACACCGAGGTAGCCGAAGACGCCATAGATCGGCGCTCCCCACCCGCTTCTTTGGCCGAAGACGTAGACACCGTAGAAGAGACCCGACAAGAGGAGGCTTGAGAGCGGCCCCGCGAGCGCCATCAGAAACTCCACCTTGGGGCTCGCCGGCTCTTCATCCATCTCGGCCACCCCGCCGAAGATAAAGAGGGTGATCCCCCGCATCTGAAGCCCATACCGGCGCGCCACCAACGAGTGGCTCAGCTCGTGGAAGACAACCGATCCAAAGAGTCCCAGCGCCCCGGCGACCCCCATGATCCAATAGGTTTGAGCGGAGAGGGTCCGATATTCGAACGGGAAGAAACCCTCCGCCAACGACCAGGTGACCATCAGCGCAATCACAATCCAGCTCACATCGACATGAACCGAAAACCCGAACACCCGAAACAACTTCAATTTTCTGCCGAACATACCCTCTCCTCAGGCCCGTTAGCGACCTCAACCACAAGTAGACTCTGAAAACGATCTCCGCCCAAACTCAATAGAAGACAATGGAAAATCAAATGAATTTCAGAAACTTTTTCTTAATTAAGAATAACGTGTTTCGATTCGCGCTGTCTATATTGAGACGGAAGGAGTAATCCGCCTGGATGAGTTTTCCTTCGAGGACGACAGCACACGCGTTTGATAACGATCCGACGTATTCAAGTTTTTTCAATCAGGCTCAAGCTGAGCTGTACGCCTTAAGGATAATATCCACCTGGATGAATTGACTCATTCTCAGCCAAGACTCTACCATAGGGGTATTATTATCTATTCCATTTATCCCCTCCGAGCATCCTTTATGAACCCCCACATAGGAGCCCCCCATGAAATCGCAATTGATCGTCCTTGCCCTGCTCCTGGGGCTCTCCATGCCCCTCTATGCCGCGCTACCCGAACCACAAAGTCAAACCGAGAAGATTCAGACGGCCTACGGACAGCTTCCTTTAAGCTTTGAAGAGAACCAAGGACAAACCGACGCCCACGTGAAATTTCTCTCCCGAGGACAAGGGTACACCCTCTTTTTGACTGCTACCGAAGCGGTGCTGACGATTCAGAGGAAGGTCGACAGTCGAGCGGGAAAGAACCCTCTCCTTCCCCCCTTGGTGTTGGCCATGGGACTCTCCGGGGCCAATCGAGCACCGGCCATTTTAGGAGAAGAATCGCTTCCGGGAAAACAGAACTACTTGATTGGGAATGACCCGAAAAAGTGGCAGACTGATATTTCGACCTACCAAAAGGTGAAATACCAAAATGTCTATCCGGGGATTGATCTGGTCTACTACGGCAATCAGCGGCAATTGGAATATGACTTTGTCATCGCTCCCAAAGCCGACCCAAGAAAGATTGAACTTCAGTTTAAGGGGGCAGAGCGGATAGAGATCGATGATCAAGGTAATTTGGTTCTCTCGGTTCAAGGGAAGATGACCCAACTGCAAAAACCAATTATCTATCAAGACAACGCCGGCAAGAGACAAATCATCCCAGGTGGCTATCTCCTGAAAGGAAAGGAGAAGGTCGGCTTTCAGGTCACGGCATATGACCGCACCCGACCGCTGATTATCGACCCGGTCCTCGGCTATTCGACCTATTTGGGTGGAAGTTCTTTTGATGGCGGAACTGCGATTGCAGTTGATAGATCGGGCAATGCGTATATTACAGGAACAACTATTTCATCGGACTTTCCCACCACCGCAGGATCTTTTCAGACCGTCGCTCCTTCCTCCGATGCGTCGAACGTATTTGTGACAAAACTGAATCCTGCGGGGACCGCAATCATTTATTCGACTTACCTGGGAGGGACCATAGAGGATCCCAATCTGGATGAGGGGGATGGTTACGACGAAGCATCTGGCATTGCGGTGGATGGATTAGGAAATGCTTATATCATAGGACGAACCAATTCTAGAAATTATCCGGTGGCCAACGCCATCCAGCCGGCGTGGGCCACCGGGGGTTGCGGTGCGCATGGGGTCCACTCTCCCTGTTTTGATGCTTTCATCACTAAGATCAACCCCCCCGGTAATCAGCTCGTCTACTCGACTTATCTCGGTGGTACCGACGATGATCAGGGCGCTGCCATTGCTGTGGATGCCGGCGGCAGTGCCTATATCGCAGGGACAACCCGGTCAGGTAATTTTCCGACAGCCAATCCGATCCAGCGCTCTTTTGCAGGAGGGAACTGCGGTCCGGAACAACTCTCAGATGGCGATCACCCCTGTCGGGATGCCTTTGTGGCAAAGATCAATTCCACCGGATCCGCCCTGGTCTACTCGACGTTCTTAGGCGGCACCGGAAGAGAATCCGGAAATGGCATTGCAGTAGACCCTTCCGGAAATGCTTATGTCACCGGCTGGACCGACTCTATAGACTTCCCTACCGCGAATGCGATACAGCCCGCTTCGGGTGGCGGCTCCTGTAGCCGAAGCTCTGAAAAATTCATACCGGCTCCCTGTCCCGATGCTTTTATCACAAAATTAAATATGAATGGGAGTGCATTTGTTTATAGCACCTATTTAGGAGGAGCCCTTTTAGAAGAAGGCCGTGGCATCGCCCTGGATTCCTCAAATCAGGCCTATCTGACCGGCCAGACCACCTCGGTCAACTTCCCCGTGACTGCAGGAGCATTCCAGACCACAAAGGGGGGAAGTGATTCCAGTTCTGATGCCTTCGTTACGAAGCTCAATGCAGCCGGATCGGCGCTAATCTATTCTACCTATCTGGGTGGGATCCGGTCGGACGAGGGCCATGGAATCGCGGTCGACGCGTCTGGTCATGCCTATATTACCGGCTTGACCCGGTCTGAGAACTTCCCAACCGCATTCCCGATTCAAGCCTCAGGAGGGGGCTGCCAAGACTCCAATGATTGTACTTTTAATGCCTTCGTTACTGCGTTTAATCCGGCAGGAAGTGCGCTCATTTATTCGACTTATCTCACCGGCCGGACAGGCTTTACGAACGGACAAGGCATCGCGGGCGATTCCTTCGGCAATATGTATGTGACCGGAGGCACTTCTTCGAACACCTTCCCAACCACGCCGGGCGTTATTCAACCTTCCTATCAAGACGGCTCCGACGCATTCGTCAGCAAGATCGCCGTCACGCACTCTTATTCCGACGGCTTCAATCGCGCAAACTCGACCACCCTCGGCTCCAACTGGAACGAGTATCTGGGTAACTTGGAGATCTTTAATAATACCGTCCGAAACACGACCGCGGCCAACAAGGCGGCCGTCTATGCACGAGTCTTCGGTCCTGATCAGGCCGTTTCTGCAGATTGCAAGCTCACTGAAGCAGGCAGTTCCTGCGGGGTGATGGCCCGTTGGTCTTCCGAGAGCAACTTCTATCGCGCCCGCCTCGACGTCGGTGCTCAGAACATCGCACTGTATAAGACGGTGAATGGAACGACCACCCGGCTGGGAATCTCGACCCGTCCCCTCGCCTTTAACACCTTCTATCGGATTCGACTCGTCGTCCGAGGGGCCAGTGTGTCGGCCTACTTCGCCAACGAGAGCACTCCGGCCATCTCAGTCAGCGACACCTCGCTTCCCTCCGGCAACCTTGCCGGCATCCGCTCGTACGCTTCCTCTGTCTATGCCACGGTCTTTGAGAACTTCGATGTCACCACCCCTTTGGCCGATACCTTCAATCGTACGAACTCGACGAGCTTGGGAGCGAGTTGGAATGAATATCTGCCGGATCTGGAGGTCTTCGAAGGGGAGCTACGCAATGTCAGTGGCGGCGGACAGCCGAAGGCAGCGCGCTATCTCACCTCGGTGGGACCGGATCAAGAGATCGCTGTCGACTGCAAGGTGACGGCTGCTGGGAATGCCTGTGGCCTGATGGGGCGTTGGTCGGATGCGAATAATTACTATCTGCTCAGACTCGATGCCGGCGCCCAGAATATCGCGCTCTTTAAAGTGGTCAACGGCACCACCACGCGTCTGGGTCTCGTCAGCCGGCCCTTGAAGTTTAATACCTATTATCGATTGCGGCTGATCGAAAAAAGAAATCGCTTGATGGCTTTCTTCGGCAATGAGAGTGCCGCAGCGATCTCTGTGACTGATTCCTCTCTAACCTCCGGCAGCTTCGCAGGCATCCGTGCGTTCGCCTCGGCCGCAGATACCACCTTCTTTAATAATTTCGATCTAACAGTGGCACAGTAAAGATGACCTAACAAACAATCGCGATTCATTTCTCAGAACATCGCCCTCTTCAAAACGGTCAACGGCGCCACTACTCGGATCGGCATTGCCGGGCGGTCGATTCAGCTCGACACCTATTATCGACTTCGCCTAATCGTGAAAGGGACCTCGCTGGCGGCCATCTTCGGCAATGAGACTTCACCGGCGTTCACCGCCTCCGACGCCTCCCTGGGTTCGGGCGATTTTGCAGGGATTCGCGCCGCCGCTTCGGCATTTCATACGGTTTGGTTTGATAATTTTGATGCCGGTGTGGCGTTTGATCCGTTTGGGAACGCTGCCGCCGATCATGGGAGCGCCAACAACCGGAAGGGAGCCCTCAGATCGGTGGAGACGAAGGGGTCCATGACGGGGGTGGCGGATGCGCCATGAACCGGAAGGGAGCGTTCGATCCCATTTTGATCAGCCTTTTAGGCACCGCTTGGTTCTGCCTTCTTTGGAAGAAATTGAAACGCAATACCCCTAAGTGAATTCTATTGTCAGCGTCCCAACAGATCCCCCTTCGGCCTAAATGCGATAATACGCCTGAAGAGCTTGCGGCTGGCCCCTATTCTTGTGAAGAATGCTTTTAGCCAATCGATCCCTGATGATCTTAACCGGTGCGGCCGTCGAGCAATGGCGATTTCGAAGCTCTTCTCAAAGGGCGCGAGTCTTGTTCATCACCAGGCCCCTGGTTTTTCTCTCCATTAAAACAACAATACCAACGCAGATGAGGAAGGTGGATAATGGAAAAAAAGAGGTCTCTGTTCTGGATGGTTCCGGTTTTTGCAGTCGCGGCCGGCGTTTGGGCCGCCTCCCCGATTCTGAAAAGCGTGGCGGAAGACAAGCCGCCCAAGCAAGAAGACAAAGCCTCCAAAGTAAAACCGGCAGACGAGCTAACGCAGAAAGAGAAACCGAAGGGAAAAAAAGAGCCGCCGCCGGTGAATCCCGCCATTGAGGAGACGAAGAAAAAAGGGATGGACGGGGTCGATTTCTATTATGACATCTTGGGCGCGCCGCCGGGCCAAGACGCGCAGGAAATCTCACAGAAGGTGAAGGCGAAAGACATCGCCGACAAACCGAAAGTAATGGACCGGCAGAAAAAACTTCTGAACGATCGGTATCTGATGGATTGTAAAAATGCCCCAGGAATCATCATGTCGAAGGGAAAGCCGCAGCCGGTCGGCCCGACGGTCCGCTTGGCAGGGGGGATGACTTGGGAGAAGCTTGGACAGATGGCGCCGGAGGAGATCAAAGAAAAAAAGGTGTTCCCGGCCGGCTTTCATCGGCTGCCGCATGTGAAGCAGGAGGTCGGCGGCCAGGTCTTCCCCCAGGTCCAGATCGACGAGTTCCCCCGGCTGCAGCGCTTTGACGTCGACTTTGATCTTCCCGAATGCTTCCTCCCGGAGTTTCCCCCCGCGATCTTTCTGACCACCCACCCGGAATTGGGAGATGTCTCCCAAGGGGAGGTGGTGAGCCTCGATAATTTTGACCGGCTCTTCCGCGGCCTCGTCACCCCGGTGCAGCTCGATGGGCTGCGGCTGCTGGTCACGCCGTTCCCCCAGGAAGAATTTAACCAGACGGCCGACCGGAAATCGGACCGGCCGAGCCCCGGGATCGCCTGCCTCGACTGTCATGTGAACTTTCACACGACCGCCCAATTTCATCTGAACCCCGACACCCGGCCGCAAAAAGACCGGCTGCGGCTCGATACGGTGAGCCTCCGCGGAATGTTCGCCCAGCAGATCCATGGATCGAAGCGGAGCCTCCGATCGGTTGAAGATTTCACCGAATTTGAGCAACGGACCGCCTACTTCAACGGCGATCAAATCCGGGCGGTCAAAAAAGGGGCGAACGTCCTCGATCGGTTTGTCATCCCGCACATGGCGCAGATGCAGAACATGATCGACTTCCCACCCGCGCCGAAGCTCGATCCGGTCGGACGGCTCGACAAGCGAAAAGCAACCGAGCAAGAGGTCCGGGGAGAAGCGCTCTTCTTCGGAAAAGGCCGCTGCGTCGAGTGCCACCAGCCGCCCGCCTATACCGACCACAACATGCACGATCTGAGGTTAGAGCGGTTCGGGGCCGAAGCCGACGGACCGATCAAAGCCTTCGCCCTCCGCGGCGTCAAAGACTCGCCCCCCTATTTTCATGACGGAAGGCTCTTGACGCTGGAGGACACCGTCGAGTTCTTTAACCTGGTGTTGGAACTGAAGCTGAATCCCGAGGAGAAGAAAGACCTCGTCGCATTTATGAGGGCGCTGTAGAAAAAGCGACCCTTCCGCCTCGGGTCGGTTAGCCAAGGCGGAAGGGTCTTACTCTCAGGCATGCTCACCCGAATGCCGGTCGAAAGGTTGAGACCCATTCGGTTTGCCGCCGCAACCGGGTGGCATTTTTTTTGCTTTTATATCCGAGCGTAAGCGAGCTTCCACATGGTGAGGCTTCACTCAACCTCAGCTTCTCAGACGGCGTAAATAACGAGATTAACGGATCTCCAGGTATGACGGATAGAGGAATAAAAAAAATTCAGAATCAGAAGGGGCTCAGTATTTTAATAGCCATTTTTCTGATTCTGAACATCAGTGGCTGCGGCTCAGGCGGAAGCTCCCCTCCTAGTTCCGATCCCTCGCCCCCGGCCGTTGTTTCGATCTCTCCTCTCCCCGAAACAACCAATGTTCCGTTAAACAGTCCGCTCCGGATGACTTTCTCCGAAGAGATGAACCCCGCCACCCTGACGGCCGACACCCTCGTCGTCCAAACGGGCGGAAATCGGATTGCCGGCGCGATCCAGGTCGAAGGGAAAACGGTGACGTTTACCCCCGCCACGCCGTGGGGGGCGAGCGCCACGTATAATGTCACCCTTCTGACCGGCGCGAAAGATCTGGAGGGAACCCCCCTTCAGACGGAGGTCTCATGGACATTCGAGACGGTCGCTCCCCCCGACACAACACGACCGACCGTTTCAGAGACCGCTCCGGCATCGGGTGCCGTGAACGTCCCACTCAACAGCATCGTCAGCGTGACCTTTTCAAAAGAGATCAATCCGGCCACGGTCACCGCTGAGACGATCGTCCTGCAAGCGGAGGGGCAGCCCCTTTCGGCGACCCTCCAAGTCGACGGCAAAACTGCGCGCCTGACCCCGTCGTCCGCGCTAAAACCGCAGACCCCCTATACGGCAACCGTCACAACGGGAGTCCAAGATCTCGCGGGGAATGCGCTCGCTGCAAACGACGCCTGGACCTTTCAGACCGGAACGGCCGCTGATCCGGGACCGCGGGTGCTGAGCACGCAGCCGGCCGACGCCACGACCGGATTTGCAACGGGACCGATCGCCGCCACTTTCGACCATCCGATCGATCCAACGACCGTCACCGCACAGACCTTTTTTCTACAAAAGAGCGACGATTTGTCGTCGGTCCCGGGGTCGATGATCTATGATCGGAATACAAACTCGGTCTATTTCATCCCGCGCTCCCCGCTCGCTCTCGCGACCCATTACCAAGCGGTGTTGGCGGTCGGGATTCGGGATGCCGCCGGCGTTCCGCTCGCTTCGGAGCAGAGATGGAGTTTTACCACCGAGAAGCCGTCGCCGCTGATCGCCACCGCCCCCTCGATTTTAACTTTCATGGCGACCCCCGGCGGACCCGCGCCGACCCCGCTGCAGATGACCCTCGCGGAACGGTTCGGCAGCAACATCCAATGGTCGCTCACGAGCGACCTTCCCTGGTTGAACCTCACCCCGACATCGGGATCGGATTCGGCCACCCTCACCGCCACGGCGACCACCACCCAGTTGGATGCCGGTCTGCATCGTGGGACAGTGACGATCACCGGACCGGGGGCCCAAGTCATTCCGAGAAAAATTCCGGTCCAATATGCTCTGGCGGAATCAACCGCTTGCCTCGACCGAAGACGCGCCCCCTACATTGCTTTTATGACGCCGAGCAGCAGCACCGTCGCCTGGGAGTGCGCGCCGGCAGGAAAAGTTGAATGGGGCGTCGCGCCGAACCTCACCGAACAAAGGGAAGTCACGGCGGAAAAGGGGAACAAACATTTTGTGACCCTCTCGAATTTAACGCCGGATACGACGTATGCCTATCGGGTGAGCACGAACGATGAAGTCCTCGGAACGGGAACGTTTCGGACGGCGACGGGACCGGAGAGCAATCGGTTCAGCTTCGTTGTTTTTGCCGACAGCGGCGAAGAAGGCGCTTCCTCTCAGCGGACCCTCGCCGCTCTCATGGAGAAACTTCCGATCTCGTTTGGCATTCTGCCGGGGGATATCGTCTATGCCGGCGGCTATGAATCGGAATTCGATCCGCACTATTTCGCCCCTTACAAAAAGCTGATCTCCCATCTTCCGTTCTTTCCGGTGGTCGGAAACCACGACATCGTCGCCGACCGGGGGGCGACGTTTAAAGAAAACTTCTTTCATCCCCAGGGGAATCTTTATTACGACTTCCACTGGGGCGACACCCACTTCATCGCGCTCGACTCCAACCGCTCCAACGACCCGGTGCAGCAGGCCTGGCTCGATCAAACGCTGGCGGCGAGCCGCTCCCGCTGGAAGATCGTTTACTTTCACCATCCGGCATACAATAGCGGTCTCTACGGCAACAATCCCAACGTTTTACACGACTTTCTCCCCGCGTTCGAAAAATACCAGGTCGATGTCGTCTTCAGCGGCCACGCCCATGACTATGAACGGACCGTCCCAATCAATCGGATCACCTATTTCGTCACCGGCGGGGGAGGGGCCACCTTGAGCAAGGCGGGAAAAAGCAGTTTCACCGCCTATTCCGATTCGCGCCACCACTTCCTCTTGGCGGAGATGACCGCCGATACCCTCACGGTCAAGGCGATCGATGAAACCGGCGCGGTGTTCGACCGTGTGGTCATCGGCAAATGAGCAGATAAGAAGGCAGGTCGGTCTTGACGCGGACGAGACGAACGTTCCCTTTCGTCCCGTCTCTTAAAAGAATTACTTCCGTTCCAGGACCGGAAGCCCGGTCTTCATCCAGGCATCCCATCCCCCTTCCAGCGCGCGGGCGCGCGTCCATCCGGCATCACGCAACTCCTGCGCCACGCGGACCGCCGTCTCATCATGCGGGCAGGCGCAGAAGGGAATCAGCCAGGCATCGCGCGGCAGTCCGAGCGCCGCCGCCTGCCGTCCCGCATCCTGATTCGGGAGAAATCGGATCGCCCCCTCCGCATTCTCATGGCTCCCCTCATACGACCGATCGGTCCGGGCATCGAGGACGACCACCGGCGCGCCCCGCTCCTGAAGCTGCCGCATCGCGTCGATCGAAACCAATCCGTCCGATCCTTTTGCCGCTTCAGCACCGATGGAGAGCGCCGGCTGTGGCGCCGCCGGTTCGACGGCGGTCTTCGACCCTTCCGAGTTCCGTCCTTTTTTCCCGATCCACATCAACGACCCGCCATGCAGAACAATCGACAGGAGGACCACCGTGCAGGTAAGGGAGAAGAGCTGCTCGCTCCCGGGGAGACCGGCAAAGACCGGAAGGAGAATCAAAAGAAGCGAGCTCAAGCCGCGCGGCCCGAGCCAGGCGATGAGAAAGCGGCCCTTCCGATCCAAGCGGATGCCGGAGAGCGAGGTGAGGAAGGCGACCGGGCGGATCAGAAGGACGATGACGGCAAAGGCGAGGGTGCGCGCGTTGAGGATCGTCAGCCCGGTCCAGATCAACGACGTGCCGAAGAGGATGAAGGTAAAGAGGAGGGTCATCTCGGCGGTCGTCTCCCCATACTCCAGAAAGCAGTCGCAGAGCTCGACATCGAGCGCCGCGATCGTCATCACCGCCGCGAACCCGGCGAGAAACCCGCTCCCATGGACCGCCTCCGCCCCCGCATAGGCGGCAAAGACAACCCCCAGCGAGTAGAACGATTCATAGTCGCGCCGGACGCCGAACCGGCCCCGCATCATGACCAACGCGCTGACCGCGAGGAGTCCGACCGCCGCCCCGACGCCGGGACCGAGCACCAAGAGAGAGAGCCCGAAATGACTCCACCCCGACGGGCCGAGCGATTCGTTCCCAAGAAACATCATCCCGATCAGGACGATCGGCAAGAGGACCACATCGTTGAGTCCGCTCTCGAGCCGAAGCGCCTGGCGGACCGAAATCGGAAGGCGCTCTCCTTTGATCACCCCCCGGAGCAGCACCGGATCGGTCGAAGCGAGCGCCGCGCCGAGAATCGCCGAAGCGGCGGGGGAGAGCCCCAGCAGCCACCAGGCGGTCAGCCCCGTCAAGAAGGCGGAGAGGAGCGTCCCGGGGCCGAGCACCAGCAACGCCAAGCTGAGGTGTCGCCGGACCTCTTTGAGGTTGAGCGAGACCGCATCGGTAAAGAGGACGAGGACCAAGCTGAGGGTCGCCACCACCTGAAGCAGGAAGGAGTTGAGCCGCACATCGAAGAGATTCAGGCCGGTCGGTCCCAAGATGGCGCCCAAGGCGAGAAAAGCGGCGACCTGCGGAAGCCCGCTCCGCTCGATCAAGCCGGACAAAAGGGCGGCGATGATAATCACTGCGCCGATCAAGGCCATCATCGCCGTAAAGGTCATCCCGCTGAAACTCTCCATCGCCTCTCCTTACTCCGCTCACGCTCGGATCACTTTTCAAGCAGAAAGGTTCAGTATAGCACCCCTCTTTCTCCTCTTCCATAGGATCTGTAAACAACATCGATTCAACCAGCAAATCACTTCCCCCGCGCCTCGGTCTCTTGGTTGCTCCTCTTCTCCATCTTCAGCGCCGAGAGCGATCCAAGGGTCGACTTCGACGTTTTCGATGGCCCGGAGCCGCTCTCCGATCTGCTGCTGCATCGCTCCAACAGGCTCAGCCCGGACACCCATCTCCCCCGCTTCAAACCGCGAGTTCGGAGGGACGGGGCTCGGCCTGACGATCGTCAAAGAGTGGGTCGCGCTGTTAAACGGCTGGATCGAGGTGAAAAGCACCGTCGGGGAGGGAAACACCTTTACCGTCTTCTTGCCGTATCGCTGGGAAAAGACGAAAGAGGCAAGCGGCCCTGGAGATCCCGATCCGGCAAGGGTGACCCCCGGAGAAAAGGGAGAGAGATCCTGATCGGCCCGATCCGGGCCGTTGGGATCTCTTACCGGAAAGCGGTCGCGTTCTATCTGAATAGACCGGAACGAATTCAGACGCCCCACACAGCCAGACGCCTCATTCACTTTAAAATGATTTATAAAAAAGCGTCGAGGGAGGAGCTCTTCTGTGCTTCTACGGACCGAGGACGAGCAGATCGAAGCGGGCTTGGACCGATTTAGCGGCATCGATTGTCACGACACAGCTGCCGGTCCCGCTGCAACCTCCTCCGCTCCAACCGGAGAAATGAGACAGGGGGTCGGCTGCCGCCGTCAGGGTGACCGAAGTGCCGGCCGGATAGGTCGCTTGGCATTGGCTCTGGCCCGAGCCTGTCCCGCAATTGATCCCCCCTGAGTCACTCGTTACCGCACCGCCGCCGGTCCCTGCCGAATCAAGTGAAACCGTCAGGGGAAATGTCGGCGTGAACATCGCCGTCACCGATTGAGCCGTCTCCATCGTCACCACACAATTCCCGGATGCATTGGTGCACGCGCCGGTCCAACCCGCAAAAACAGAACCTGTTTCGGGGGCGGCCGTCAGGGTCACCGTCGTGTGAATATTATAGGTCGCCGAGCAGGTCGATCCGCAGTCGATCCCGCCGACATCGCTGGTCACCCGGCCGGCACCTGTGCCCGACTTGGCAACAAGCAGGTTGAACGTTTGCGAAGTAAACGTCGCCGTCACCGCTTTTGCAGCATCCATCGTCACCACACAGCTGCCGGTCCCGGTGCAGGCGCCGCTCCAACCGCTAAAGAGCGCGTCCGGGTTGGGAGTGGCCGTTAACGTGACGGTCGTGCCGGGATTAAAACCGGCCTGGCAGGTCGGATCGCAATTGATCCCGGCGGGGCTGCTCGTCACGGAGCCATTTCCGCTCTTCGTTACGGTTAAGGCGGTTTGCGCGGTAAAGGTCGCCGTAACGGTTTTAGCGGGATCCATCGTGATCTCACAATTTCCGGTACCGGGACAATTGATTCCTGCCCCCGACCATCCGGTGAATACCGATCCGCCGGCGGGGGTCGCGGCCAGCGTCACAAGGCTTCCAGAGTTGAACCGGTTTCTACAAGACGTGCTGAAATCACAAGTGATCGTCGGAGCGGACCCGGAAATACCAACCGTTCCGCTCCCCGCACCCGATTTCGTTACGATCAGAAGCGGTTTCAGTTTAAATTCGGCGCTCACTTGCTTTCGTCCATTCATCAGGACGGTACAGGAGGTTCCCGTGACCGCGACACTATCACAGCCGGTCCATTGGGTTAATTCATAATCCGCCTCAGCTGCAGCGAAAAGAGTGACTACGGTAGTAAAGTTTTGATACGTCTGAGTACAATTAGTCCCATTACTCCTGCAGTTCGCGTCGGGAGGATTAATATTCACCTTTCCATTTCCCGTCACGGTCAGACTCAGAACCGGTTTCAAGGTAAAAGTAGCGGTCACGGCCTTGTCGGTATCCATCGTGATGTTGCAGGTCAAGCCGCTCCCGGTACAGGCCCCGCCCCATCCGGTAAAGAAAGAAACGGTAGCGATCTCTGTAGAAGGTGATGCGACCAGCGTCACCGGAGCATGAACGTTGAACGTCGGCGAGCAGGGGGTCGCGCAAGCACTTCCATTCACCGTGACCGTTCCACTGCCGTTTCCAGGTTGTGTGACGGAGAGGGTAACCGTCTTGAGAGTAAACGTCGCTCCAACGGTTTTTGTCGCATTCACGGTGACGGTACACGACGTGCCCGAGGCGCTGTCGCAGCCGCTCCAGCCGGTAAAGTTGAGATCTGGCTCTGGCGTGGCGGTTAGGGTCACCGCGCTGTTGATGTCGTAGGTCGCCGAACAGGTCGACCCGCAGTTGATTCCTGCGGGCGCGCTGGTCACGGTTCCATTTCCGGTTTTGTTTACCGTCAGCACAAAAGTCTTCAACGTAAATGTGGCGGTCACCGACTTCGCCGCATTCATCGTCACCACGCAGCTCCCCGTCCCGCTGCAGACCCCGCTCCAGCCGGTGAAGGTCGAGTCGTCCGCCGGCGTCGCCGTAAGGGTGACCGTCGTTCCGACCGCAAACGGTCCGCTGCAGATACCGCCGCAGGCGATCCCGGCAGGAGCGCTGGTGACGCCGCCGTTTCCGGTTCCCGCTTTAATTACAGAAAGCGCCAATGGCTTCAGGGTGAACGTTGCGGTCACCGACTTCGCGGCATCAACCGTCACATTGCATCCGCCTGTTCCACTGCAGCCTGCCCCGGACCAGCCGGCAAAGTCGGACTCGGCGGAGGGGGTCGCCTCCAATGTGACGGAGGCCCCGAAATCAAATGTCGCGGAGCAGATCGCGCCGCAACTGATGCCGGCCGGCGTGCTCCCCACCGTTCCGCTGCCATTCCCCGATTTTGTCGCGGAGAGCGAGAATCGCTTTAAGGTAAACGTCGCCGTCACCGACTTCCGATCGTTGATGGTGACCACACAATCGCCCGTTCCCGAGCAGGCGCCGCTCCAACCGGTGAAGTCCGAGTTTTCGGACGCTCTCGCGGTTAAGGTCACGACGGTTCCCGCATTGTAGGTCGCACCGCAGTCCGACCCGCAATCGATTCCGGCGGGAGCGCTGGTCACGCTGCCGCTGCCGCTCCCGACTTTGGTCACCGAAAGAGAGAACGGCTTCAAGGTGAAGGTAGGGGTGACTGTCTTCGCAGCGTCGACGGTCACCACGCAGGGGCCGCTCCCGCTGCAAACCCCTCCGCTCCAGCCATCAAAGGTCGAATCGTCCTGGGGGGCCGCCGTCAGCGTCACGCTGCTTCCGGCAGGGAAGAGCGCCGCGCAGCTGGTCCCGCAATTGATTCCAGGAAGATCGCTCGTGACCGTCCCATGCCCGCTTCCTCCTTTTTCGACGGTGAGGGTCCGTTGCGCCTGATCGCGCGGTCCGTTTTGTGTCGCGACATAAAAGAGGGCGGTCGGCACCGCCGGAGCCGCCAATTCCAACGTCTGCGTCGGCGACGCGGCGCCGTTTTTCTGGTCGGCCTGATTCCACACTTCGATCGCGCTTCCCCCTTGGTTCACCGCCATCACGACATTGCCGGCGACCGTTAAGGTCGACGCCTCGTTCAACCGGGTCTCCGGACCGCTCAGAACAGCCGCCGGCGGGGTGTCCCCCGAAGCGGATGAAGCAGGGGTCACGGCATAGATCGTCCCGTTTGAATCTTGGGAAGAGAGGTAGAGCCGGTCGACGGCGGGATCGATCGCCGACGCGGCCTGCGAGAGGCCGGCCCCGGCCATCCGGATCGACCGCGCCGGTGCGACATCGGCGTGATCTCCCGTCAACGTCCCGAGTTTCTCAAAAACCAGAATCTCGACCCCGTTGGCGACATAGAGAAGGTCGCGCTTCGGATCGAGCGAGAGCGAATAATCGCCCGCGGCAAGGGGGGTCAGCACCCCGGTGACGGAGGCGGCGGGGGGAACCTCGCCGGTGAGGGTGGCGGCGTCATTCCAGATGAGGATCTCTCCGGTTCGGTTGACGATGTAAAGACGGTTGCGGAAAGGATCGACCGCGATCCCGGTCGGCTGATTCAGCCGGGTCGCCGGACCTGCCAGCGTCCGGTCGGGGGCGACGTCGCCGTTCACCGTGGCGGCATGATCCCAGAAGGTCACCGCGTTCGCCGGCGCATTGGTGAGAGAGAGGGTCCCGGCGATCGAATCGACAAAGAGGCTCCCGGCCGACGGGCCGGAGATGCCGGTGTGGAGCCCCGCGAGCGTTCGGGTTGGGGTCGCCGGGGCAATGGTTCCCCCCGGCAAGGTCGAATAGTGATCAAAAATCTGAATGGCTTGATTCGTGCCGTCGGCGACGAAGAGGGCGTCCGCCACCGTCTCGGTATAATGAATCGCCGACGGCGCGCCGCCGGCGGGGTTGTTCTGGCCGGGGACGACATCGACATTGAGGGTGGCGGTCGCCACCTGAACCTGGTTCATAAAATATCGGATCTCGACGGTATGCGGCCCCGAAGAAACACCCTCGATGACCCCGGTGACATGGCCCGCCGCCAGGTCGACGGCGAGATCGACCGTTCGGGCGCCGGGGGTGCCGGGATCGATCACCGCCTTGGCCGTCAGCACCAGATCGGAACCGGGGGCTTGCGGCGCCAGCCCTTTGGGAAGCGGCAGGGAGAGCGCCGGCTTCGGACCCTCCGGCGCGGAAGGTCCCTTTGACCCCTGCCCGCCGCTGCCGCAACCGGCGAAGAGCCAGACCAACAGAGCCGAGGCGAAGAGTCGGGAAAACAGACGGTGGTTAAAAAATCGGGAAAGCATGGCGATCACGATCTCGGTGCTGGCTGCAAAGGGAGCGCGGAGACATAGAACGGAAGAGAAAGCAGACCGGAGAAAATCCCACAGAAGGGGATGGCTCGATTTCGCATAACCTCCTAATAACACATACGGGTTAAAATTGGTAATTTGAGAGTTTATCTTTCTGCCTATCGGGTGTCAACATGAAAGTGACGGGAAGGGGTGTTCTCAATGACGGGCAGATGCCGGTTCGGAGACATCCCCCTACCTTCTTTCCCTGGAGGCGGGAGCCCGGATGATAAATCAAGCATCCTCGATTCCAATCAATAAGCGATTGGAATATCCGGCGGGTAAGTCGGTTCAGGCACATGACGATATCAGCCGGCCGGGAATGACCGATCATGGAAATGAAGGGTTCCTCTATTTATCGCTTCGGCCGGGAAAGGTCAGCTCCGCGATCGCCGACTTGTCCAATCCCCCCTTTCCGATCTCCATCAGGCGCCGGTATTGTGCATAGGTCGCCTTTGCCAGTGGAAGGGTCAACCCTTGCTCCTCCGCCAGCGTCAAAGCGATTCCCGAATCTTTGGCGGCATGTTCCGCGGAGAAGTAACAGTCATGCTCCCGCTGCTGCATGTCGGCGCCGTCGGTCTCCAGCACGCGGGAAGCGGCGCCGGTCTCGGAGAAGACCTCGCGCAGCAGGGAGAGGTCGAGCCCGAGCGCCGCGCCGAGCCCCATTCCCTCCGCCAAGGCGGCGGTGTTGATGTTCATCACCATGTTCACCAGCGCTTTCACCTTGGCCGCCTCCCCCGCGCCGCCGACGTAGCGGATCGATCGGCCCAGCGATTCGAGCAGCGGCTTCGCCCGCTCGAAGACCGCGCGGGCGCCCCCGCACATCAAATACAGCGTCCCCTCGCGCGCCTGCGGGATGCTGCTCGCCATGCAGGCCTCCAGCGTCTCCGCCCCCCGCTTCCGGGCGAGCTGTTCGATCTCAATATGAATCGCGGGGGAGAGGGTCGCGCAGTTGATAAAGAGCTTCCCCGCTCCGAACGCGAGAAGGCTCTCCGGGTCGGACGCCGAAAAAACCCGACGCATCGCCCCATCATCGGTCACCACCGTGAGGATGGTGTTCGCTCCCTTCGCCACCTCCGCCGGCGTCGGCGCAGCCGCACATCCGAGCTCTTTTGCCAACGCCGCCGACCTCGGCCGGTCGATGTCATACACCGCCGTCAAGAGATATCCTTGGTCTTTCAGCCGGCGCGCCATGTTGGCCCCCATCCGTCCCACGCCGACGATCCCAATCTGAAATGCGTGCTTCTCCATCTTTGACTTCTCCATTTTGCCCCACTTCGCTCCTCTCCCGGAAGGTCGCTGAAACTGGATTATTATAATCGATTCGCATTATCCCTTCTAGACCTTCGTTTCTTTTGTGACGTCAATCACATTTATAGAATCCCGCTTTGGTTTTTTCCCTAGTTCTTGAGCTTTTTATACCTACTTGTCTTGACCGAATATTCTCTGGTGAATTATCCTGCCGACGTCCCCATTGGTATGGGCAAACGGATGTGCAAACGTTAACGCGGATGGAGGCGATCCGAGTAAGGAGAACCAGATGAAAGAAACAACTCTTATATCATCCCGGAATTGGGTTAGATCATTCGTTCTTATTTCTATTTTGATATTTGGAAACAGTATTACAGGTTGGGCGATCGTCACGGAGCGGGGCGTCGTTCAGAACAGCCATCAGCCACAGGCGAAACATGCCGATCAGATTGATCTCGTCACCTCCGTTCAGCGGGGTCAACCGGACAAAGCGTTCAATGAAGCCTTTGAATTAGGCGACGCCCTCTTTGCCACCTCTTTTAACGCACTCGACGGTGGGGGTGCAAATGTCGGAGACGGCCAGCGCTTTACACGGGTCCCGCGCGCCGACTTGACCGGCTCGGGTCAATGGGCGGCGCACACCCCCGCCCGGACGACCGGCCCGAATGCGCAAGCGTGCACCGAATGCCACAGCCAGGCGGCTGAAGATGGCTCGGGAGCCGCGATGGCAAACGTGATCCGCGATCCGCTGCACAGCGGCCGATTGGACTCCTTTATTCATCGAAACACCCCACACCTCTTCGGAATGGGAGCAATACAACGACTGGCCGAGGAGATGACCGAAGCGCTGCATGGTATTCGCAATGCCGCCGCGACCCAGGCCCGATCCCAAGGCAGGGATGCCACGCTGAAGCTCTCAGCCAAGGGGATCGATTTCGGCGTCATCACTGCGCACAGCAACGGCGCCTTCGATACCGCCGGGGTGAAAGGGGTCGATGCCGACCTGATCGTCCGGCCCTTTCAGTGGAAAGGGACGGAGGCGACGATTCGGTCGTTTGATCGCGGCGCCGGTCACAACGAGATCGGCATGCAGGCGGTCGAGCTCGTCGGCGATGGGGTCGATGCCGATGGGGACGGGGTGTTCGATGAGCTGAGCGTCGGCGACATCACGGCGCTGACCCTCTACAACGCGGCGCAGCCGAGGCCGACCACCCGGATGGAGCTCGCCTCCTTAAAGCTGATCCCGGCGCTGACTCAAGCCGAGCTCGACGCGATTCGGCAAGGAGGCGCCGCTTTTCAGAAAGCGGGATGCGACGCTTGTCACACCCCGAGGCTCACGGTCAACGATCCGGTCTTCCGGGAGCCGAGCCGCAATCCGAATTATCGCGATGCGGTCTTCCCCGGCGGCCAAGACCCGGTCTCCCGCGGGGTCGATCCTCACTTTCCGATCTCTTTTGATCTCACACACGATCAGCCTCAAAATCAGATCCGGGATGCTTCGGGCCGGCTGATCGCTCGCCTCGGCTCTTTTGAACGGGAGTTCAGCCGGCGTGGAGGGAGCGGCGGCGCGATTGTCCGGCTCTTCGGAGATCTAAAACGCCACGACCTGGGAACGGGGCTCGCTGAGAGGATTGACGAAGCCGGCACCGGCGCCTCGGTCTTTTTGACGAAGAACCTCTGGGGGGTCGGCTCCACAGCCCCCTACCTGCACGACGGACGGGCGACGACCCTGACCGAAGCGATTCTTGAGCATGGAGGCGAAGCGCAGGCATCGAGGGATGCGTTTGTCGGACTCTCTGTCCTGGAACAACAGGGACTGATTGCATTCCTAAATAACCTGGTGCTCTTTAAACAGGAGTAAGGGATCTAAAAAAGGCGGACCCGATCAGATCTTCTGATCGATCGGGTCCGCCTTTTCTTCAGCAGAATACATCAAAATTCAAAACGGCTGCCAGAGCCAGGTCAGCTTGGTTAAAATCAAGACCGTATTCTCATCCCCCTGATGCGACGGGTTGACGATGAAATAGAGCCGGCTCCCCTCGCGGTATTCCCACCAGAGACGAAGATTCGCCGCCACGATGTGCGCATCTTTATCCCACTGAACCAATCCGCGGAAAAAGAGCTGATTCGTCACCGACCAGGCGACATCGCCGTTGAGGACCTGCGCGGTAAATTCTCCGACCGGCAGGTTGACCCAGTCTCTTTCCAAGCCGACCCCGACATTGAATCCCTCGGAGGGGGCCGCCGTTAAATTCAGATTGAGCGTCAGCTTATCCCCGCCATAGAGCCCTCCCCAGGCCACCGAAGCAACTCCGGAATAGGGGCGGCGGACATCGGTGTTAAAGTAAAGATTATATTGCGTGAAGTGATACGTTCCGGCCGGGACGATGACGCCGGGATGGATCTCGAAATTCACCGGCAGCCGCTCCCGCTGCGGATCGAGACTGAAGAGAATAAAATCGCCCGACCGAAAAGAGACCTGCGCCCGCTGATAGTTGCTTCGATAGAGAAAGGCGCTGTCGGTCTCCATCTGGTAGGTCATCTCGGTCTTGAAACCATACTCCCGGACCGGACCGGTCGCCGGCTGCGGACGAAAGTCGATGTAGCCGTAGCTCTCGTCGAGGTCGGTCTGCTGAACAAACCCGACCTTCGGATCGAACTGCTCGTCGACCCGAAGGTGATGGAGATTGATCCGCCAGACCGGATCGCTCCATTTGAGCTCTTCATAGTGCGCTTGGCCCGGCGCGGCCTCCGTCTCCCCACCGGAGCGGGCCCAAAAGCCGTCGGCGGTGAAATGCGCATTCGGCGCCAGGGTCGTGTCAAACCCGATCGTCTGGCTCCCCAACGATCCCTGCGGCGCCTGATCGGTGGCGATCAGGCCGATGTTGGAGCGAACCCCGAGATCGCGCCGCAGCCGAACCACGCCGAACCGCTCCCGCGGGAGACCCAACGTCGTCTCGGCATCGGTCTCCATCAACAGGGCGCCGATCCCATAGGGGCCGACCTTCCCGGTCAGCTTGCCGCCGCCGAGAATCGGGATCGCCTCTCCCCGCGCCAGCCCGATCCGCCGGCTGAAAAACGGCTGGAGCCGTCCCGGGAGACCGAAGTCGAAAAAGTTGCTCCCTTCCAAGAAAAACTCCCGCTTCTCCGGAAAGAAGAGGGGGAAGCGGGTGAGGTTGATCTGAAAGAGGTCGGCCTCCGTTTCGGCAAAATCGGTGTTGTAGGTCAAATCGAGCGTGAGGTTGGTCCGGAATTTATACCGGAGGTCTCCGCCGACATCGTAGTCGACATCCCAGGCATCGCGCAGGTCGGTCCGATTGAGCTGATACGACCCCTTTCCATACGGTTTGATCGAGAAGCGGCGATCCTGATGACTTGCCTCCATCTCGATCAGATGTCCCGCCAGCGAGAGCTGATAGGGGTTCTGATCGCGCGCCACCGGGCTCCAGAAAGAGACCTCCTTCAAATGCGGGACCCGGCGCCGAAATTGAATCCCCCAGATTTGGGAAGCGCCCGCTTGAAACCGGAGGGTGGAGAAGGGGATGCGAAATTCGACGGCCCAGCCGCGCTCGGTCCGCCGCGCCGCCACCTCCCATAAGCCGTCCCAGTTCTGCTCGACCGTCCCCCCGTCCTGGCTGATCAACGCATCGGAGAGGGCCGAGAGGGGATTGGTCTCGAAGAAAAAGCCGGTCTGATGGTCGTGATAGGTGTCGATCAGCACCCCGAACGAATCGCTCCGGTCAAACGCGGCGTCGCGCTGGCGCTCATCTCCGTAGACCAGCGCCGGCTCGGGATCTTCCAAATCGGCGGCGATGTAGAGGTTGTTCTGGTCATACGCGACGCGAACGAATGACGGCGCCAGCGCGGGGGCGCGGTCGAGCGGCACCATTTCGAGAAAGCCGGTCACCACCTCCGCCGACTTCCAGATCGGCTCGTCGAGGAGACCGTCGATCGTGATCGTCGCCCCCTCGAGGGGAATCGCTTTGAGTGCCGGCTTCGGAAGTTCCTGACCTTCGGCTGCGCCCCTTCCCTGAAAAAAGAGAAGGGCTAAAATAAAAATAGGGCCGAGCGGCTGGAGCCGCGCTCTGAAGGAAACCCTTTTCCCAATCCGATCGGTCATGATCCGAGAAAGATATTCGGCGGAGGGAGAATTGTCAAACCGAATCTTCAGGCAAAAAGATCTGGAACCGGGGCCGCCGTGTGTGATAGAAGGAAGGGGCGTTGAAACAGATCGGGATCGGCATGACGGAGCGGACCCTTCATCGGATCTTCATCACCGGCGGCACCGGCTACCTTGGGGGTCGATTGGTCCCCGCCCTGCTCGGGCGCGGACAGGCCGTCTCGCTTCTCATCCGTCCCGGCTCGGAGTCGAAACGCTTCCCCGGCGCCGCCACCCTCGTCGGGAATCCGCTCGATGAGAAAAGCTATCGCGATCGGATCGCCCCTGCCGACACCTTTATTCACCTGGTCGGCGTTCCCAAACCGGCCCCCTGGAAAGGGGCCCAATTTCGCGCGATCGACCTGGTTTCCATCCGCGCGGCGGTGAACGCGGCGGTCGACGCCCGAATTGGCCATTTCATTTATGTCAGCGTCGCGCGGCCGGCCTCGGTGATGAAAGAGTATATCGCCGTCCGCGCCGAGGGGGAGAGGTTGATCCGCGCCGCGGGGCTCTCCGCGACGATCATTCGCCCCTGGTATATTCTCGGCCCGGGCCACCGCTGGCCGATGGCGCTGCTTCCCGTTTATCGCCTGCTCGGACAATTTCCCTCGACCCGGGAGACGGCGGAGCGGCTCGGATTGGTGACCTTGGATCAGATGATCGGGGCGCTCGTCTCGGCGGTGGAGCATCCCCCGGAGGGGATTCGGATCATTCCGGTTCCGGAGATCCGGCAGTTCAGGTAGCCTCTCTCGAACCGCTGGCAGTTTGCATGACGTTTTGATATAGTCGGGCCACTGGTCGTTCAAATTCAGAGGGTGAAGCGTTTTCCAGGAGGGAGAGATGGAAAAAGAGGCCGTTGAAGAAAGCGTTCCCAAAAAGGAGGGGCGCCTTGGATTGGCATTGTCGGGAGGCGGTTTCCGCGCCTCTTTTTTCCACGTCGGTGTCCTGGCGCAGATGGCGCGGCTCGGCCTTCTCCGCCATGTCGAGGGGATCTCGACCGTCTCGGGCGGCTCAATTATCGGCGCGCTCTACTACATTCATGTAAAGCGGCTGCTCGAAGAGAAACCGGACGACCAGATTGTCGATGCAGACTATGTGGCGATCGTCGAGCGGATCGAGCAAGATTTCCTCGACGGCGTCCAGCAGAACATCCGGATGCGGACCTTCCTCAATCCGCTGAAGAGCCTCCGGATGATGTTCGCCAACTACTCCCGAAGCGACCGAATCGCCGAGCTCTACGACGAATACTTCTACCGCCCGGTGCTCGATCCGAACCGCGCCACACCAATCGAAATGCGGGAGCTGAAGATTCATCCGAAGGATGATCACCCCCAGTTCAACCCGCAAGCGCACAACCATAGGCGACAGGCGAAGGTGCCGATCCTCCTCCTCAATGCCACCTGTTTGAATACCGGGCATAACTGGCGATTCGAGGCGATCCGGATGGGGGAGCCGCCGCGCGAAGGAACGGTCGCCCAAGAGATCGACAAAAATCTTCGCCTGCGCCGCCCCCCCTCTTATGAGGCGGTGATTCCAAAGCAGCAAAATATTGAGCTCGGATCGGCGGTTGCCGCCTCAGCCTGTGTGCCGGGGCTCTTTCCGCCGCTGGCGATCAGCGATCTTTATCCCAACGACATACGGGTCCAGCTGGTCGACGGCGGGGTGCATGACAATCAAGGGATTGCCGGATTGGTCGATCTGGGGTGCACCCGGTTCGTCGTCAGCGATGCCTGCGGACAGATGCGGGATGAAATTCAACCCCCCACTACCATCCCGGCCGTCCTGGGACGGGCCAACTCCGTCCTGATGGACCGTGTGCGGGAGGAGGGACTCTTTCGCCTGATCCGGCGGGAGAACTCGCCGGTCGCCTTCATGCACCTCCTCGAAGGGTTGACGGGAAACGCCGTCTCTTGGATCGGACCGGACGGAAAACCGGTCGAACCGCCGAAGCGGGAGCGGGGACCACTCCGCTCCTCCGAAAGCTTCGGCGTCTCCTGCGAGGTCCAAGATCTCCTCTCCCAGCTGCGGACCGATCTCGATTCTTTCAGCGACATCGAGGCCTATGCGCTGATGTATGACGGCTATCAGATGAGCGAGGCGGAGCTGCAGAACACCCGCGGGATCAAAGACCTGATCTCAACGGCGGCCGGCGCTCCCGCGGTCCGGTGGCGCTTCCTGCAGATCGCCCCCTGGATGGCGCAGCCGACTCCGCTGTTGATCAAACAGCTTCAGGTCGGCCGCCAAACGGTCATGAAAGTGTTCAGATTGAGTCGGAAGGTCACGGCGGTGACGGCGGTGGTCCTGATTCCGATCCTCTTTGGACTCTGGCAACTCACCCAGCCGTGGATTCAGGCGCAGCTCGCCCGCCAGTTCACCCTCGGCGGCCTGCTCCTGACCCTCGCCATCTTTGCGCTCGGTTTTATCCCGGTGTTAAGCCGGCTCTTCAAGGCGTTCCGGTTCCTCAGCGGTCCCACCAGCTTTATCGTCCGCTTTATTGCCCGGGGACTTCTCCCGGCGATCGGCGGTCTTTTTATAGCGATCCATCTCTTTATCTTCGACCGTCTTTTTCTCCAAGAGGGAAAGATTGAGAAGCTCGGCCCTCCCCCAAACCGGGGGTGAGAAAATCGGTCGGTAAAAAAGCGCCAACCCTTCCTTCTGAACGGATCAGGCGGCGATCAGCCGCTCGCCGCAGAGCGATTCGAGAACCCGGATCGGCGCCTTCTCTTCCGACAACAACGTCTTTCGGGAGACAATAACGGTCTGCTCGAGCGCGAACTGTCCGGAGAGGACGGCATGGCTGACCACATCGGTGAAGAGGAGCCAGGTCGAGTGGGGGGGGAACACCCATTGTTCCTTCGGACAGCTCTGCTGGAATACTTGGTTTTGCTTTAAATAGTGGTGAAAGCGAAGCATAAATTGATCATACGGAGAGCGATCGACCAGCGGAAGACCGATCTGCCGTCCGAACTGGATCAACTCCCGCTGCAGCTGATGTCCGAGAGAGGCGGTCCCCCTCGGGAGCGGCAGTCCCGGCGCTCCGGCAAACCGACGCGCCAGCACCGGGTAGCTTTCTGAAGTAATCCAGACGCGCGGCTCCGTTGGATTGATATTCGTAAAGAGGCGAAGGATCCGGTCCCCTCCGGTCGGGCGGGTCGGGAAGGCATCGACGTGGAGGAGGTCATTGCGGGCTTTGAGTCGAAGTTTCCGACCGCACTCTTCGAGCGGTCGGAAACTGGCGAAATCGAGCCGCCAGCCTCCGGCGTAAGGGGGAAGCAGCTCGGAGAGAAACTGCGTCACCCGCTCCGAGTAGCGCTTCATGATCACATGCAATCGCTCCCTGTCTTCGGCATCGCTTTCATCAAAACCGGTCAACCGGTCTTGTTTCGGGCGGTAGGCGATGTTTTTATGAAATCCCCAATCGGTTTGACGTCGATAGAGTAAGAAAGAAACATCTTCATCGGGCAGCTTGAATGGACTCTCTTCGAAGAAGAGGATGTTCCCCTCTTCCAGCTGCCGGCAATAGTTTTCTCCCGGCGGTTCACGATCGATCTCGGCCGTTGCCTTTTCTCTTCCCGTAAAATCGTCGACCGGAATAACGCGACTCATCCCTGCTTCTGATGGAAACATCTTCCCTCCCTGATCTGCACCGGCAGACGGCGCTGCCCGCAACGGTTTTTTGGCTCGGCGATGATAGACGGAGTTTGACCGAAGGATATCAATTAAGGGTTATCTTTCCGAGAAGGCAAAGTCAACTACTTTTTAGGTAGACGATTCAGAGACGGTGAGTTCCGGCGGCCGACGCGGTTCGGCTCCTGCGTCTCAGTGACCCAAAAAAAAGGGGCGCCCCGAGCGGGGCGCCCTTCTATCAAACAAAAGCAAAAGCAAACCAACTAAATTACAGAAGCTTGGCGCTGAGGACGATCTCGGTGCCGGCGAGCGCCTGAGAGACCGGGCAGCCCTTTTTGGTCGCCTCGGCGATCTCATCGAATTTCTGCTTGTCGATCCCGGGCACTTCGGCCTCGGAGTTCAGCTCGATCCGGGTGATCTTAAAGCCGTCTCCGACTTTTTCAAGATGGGCTTTGGCAACGGTTTTGACCCGCTTCGGGTTAAAGCCGTTCTTTCCGAGACCGGCGGAGAGCGCCATCGAATAACAGCCGGCATGGGCGGCGGCGATCAGCTCCTCCGGATTGGTTCCGTTCCCCGACTCGAAGCGGGATGCGAACGAATAGGCCCCCTGATAGGCCCCGTTGCCGACTTTCATGCTTCCTTTGCCGTCCTTTAAATTTCCTTCCCAGGTTGCTTCCGAGCTACGTACTGGCATAGAAGATCCTCCTCTAACGTTGGTTGTTTGAGACCCTGATCGGATCTCATGTGGAAAATGGTGTTGCGGAAAAAATATGGGACAATATCTATGAAATAGATCTGTTCGGATCCCCATCGGGGCCATTTGAACAACAGCCTTACTATGTTACGGCGCTCTATGCGATGTCAAGGGATAAGTGAAGGGGAAAAATGGGAACTTGCGTCGCGGTTGGGAAGTAAGGTATCTTTCAGGGTTGGCAATTCGCCTCGATCCGCTCGAAAGTAGTATTGGACAAACCGAGAGGGGTCATGACAGGGGAAGGCCCGCGCCGGAGAGAGACCGGCAGGCCGCGGAGATCGAGGTCGACTTTTGAAGGAGCGTCTTTTACGCTAGAATGCAGGTGACAGCGCTTTTATCCTCCACCCGACGTATCGGTTCATGAAAAAATCGTTCCTTCAACGGTTCGGTCCCCTTTTAGGCTTGATCCTCTTCGCCACCGCCCTCTGGGCGATTCATCAGGCATTGGCCGGGTATCGATACGAAGATATCGCCGCCCAACTGAAGGCGATTCCGACCTCCCACCTGCTGCTCTCGATTTTTGGAACCGTCCTCAGCTATCTGGTCCTTACCGGTTATGACGCGTTCGCCTTCCGCTATATCCAGCAGCCGCTCGGTTATTGGAAGATCGCCCGCGCCTCATTCATCGGTTACACCTTCAGCAACAATATCGGCTTCTCCATGATTGCGGGGAGCACCATCCGCTACCGGCTCTACTCGGCGTGGGGGCTGTCGGCGGTCGATGTCGCGAAGGTCATCGCCTTTTGTACGGTGACCTTCTGGCTGGGACTCTTCACCATGGGAGGACTCGTCTTTATCCTCGAGCCGATGGCCCTCCCCGACCTGCTCCACCTCCCCTTTGCATCGACGCGCCCCCTCGGATGGATCCTCTTGACGTTTGTCTCCGGATATCTCGTCATGTCGATCCGCTTTCATAAGCGGGTGAAGATCGGCGGATGGGAATTCTCGCTCCCCCCGCCGGCCCTTTCGATTTCACAAATTGCGGTCGCCTGCGCCGACTGGGTGGTGGCCGGCGCGGTCCTCTATGTCCTCCTTCCCTCGACCCCGGGACTGACCTACTTTAGCTTCCTCGGCATCTTTCTCTTGGCCCAAATGGCGGGGTTGATCAGCCAGGTTCCGGGCGGGCTTGGAATTGTCGAGACCGTGATCCTTCTCCTTCTTTCCCCAAAGGTGCCGGCCGCCTCCATCATCGGCGCCCTCCTTCTCTACCGCGGGATTTATTACCTTCTGCCGCTCGGACTGGCGGCGATTCTGCTCGGCGTGCATGAGATCACCCAACGGAAAGAAGATGTCGTCCGCCTCTCGCGGGCCTTCGGAGAGTGGATCCCGGGCATGGTCCCGCAGGTTTTCGCCTTCACCGTCTTCGTCGCCGGCACCCTCCTTCTCTTCTCCGGCGCCACCCCGCCGGTCGATGGACGGATCGCATTCCTCAGGCAGACCCTCCCGCCGCCGCTCCTGGAGCTCTCTCATTTTATCGGAAGCTTGGTCGGCGTCGGGTTGCTTCTGGTCGCCCGCGGGCTGCAACGCCGGCTGGATGCCGCCTATCTCGCCACCGCCGCCCTGTTGGTCAACGGCATCGTCTTCTCCCTCCTCAAGGGACTCGATTATGAAGAGGCGGTCATTCTGGCGATTTTGCTCGGCGCGATTCTCCCCTGCCGAGCCTATTTTTACCGAAAAAGCGCTCTGATCTCGGAGCGATTCTCCCCCCGGTGGATCTCCGCCATTACCCTCATTCTCCTCGGCTCCGTGTGGCTTGCCTTCTTTTCGCACAAGCACCTCGAATTCTCCGGCGAGCCGTGGTGGCAGCTGCTTCTCTCCGGAGAGGCCTCCCGCGCCCTTCGGGCGACGGTCGGGGCGATCGCTGCCGGCGTTTTGTTCGCGGTCCTCCGCCTCTTCCGGCCGGCGCCGCCGGAGCCGACCCTCCCCTCTCCAGCGGAATTAGAGAAGGCCGGCGCGATCATCACAGGCTCTCCCCGGACCGCTTCCTACCTGGCGCTCACCGGCGATAAGGAGCTTCTCTTCAACGACACAGAGACGGCGTTCCTCATGTATGGGGTAAGGGGACGGAGTTGGGTGGCCCTGGGCGATCCGGTCGGCCCGCAGAAAGAAGGGGTCGAAATTGCCTGGCGGTTCCGGGAGCTCAGCGATCTGCATGGGGGCTGGACGATCTTTTATCAGGTCGGCCAGGAATATCTTCCCCTTTATCTCGATCTCGGTTTAACGCTGCTGAAATTGGGGGAGGAAGCCCGTGTACCGCTCGGCGCTTTCTCCCTGGAAGGGGGCTCCCGCAGAGGATTTCGCCACACCCTCCACCACCTGGAAAAGGAAGGATGCACCTTTGAAATCATCCCGCAGGAAAACCTGAGCCCCTTTCTTCCCGAGATGAAGCGGCTCTCCGACGCCTGGCTCGCCGGAAAGGAGACGCGGGAGAAGCGGTTCTCCCTCGGCTTTTTTAATGAGCGCTATCTCAAGCGCTTTCCGACGGCCATGGTTCGACAGAAAGGGGAGCTGATCGCTTTTGCCAATCTCTTGCTGGGGGCGGGAAAAGAGGAGCTCTCGGTCGACCTGATGCGTTATCCTCCCGGCGCCCCCGCCGGGGTGATGGACTTTTTGCTCGTCCAGACGATGCTCTGGGGAAAAGAGCAACGATACCGGTGGTTCAACCTCGGGATGGCCCCCCTCTCCGGCCTGCAGGACCGCGCGCTCGCCCCGATGTGGGAGCGGATCGGCATCTTGATCTCGCGACACGGCGAGCACTTCTACCACTTTCAAGGGCTGCGGGAATATAAAGAGAAGTTCGACCCCGAATGGCAGCCGAAATATCTTGCCTCACCGGGGGGACTATCGCTTCCGCACATTCTTACCGACATCGCAACCTTGATTGCCGGCGGATGGAAAGGGGTGGTGTCCAAATGAGAAGACGCGAGATTCGCGAGATTCGATTCATGGGCAGATCCCGGCGCGGTAATCAGACCCGTTGCCTGAAGAATGCGGCATAGCGAAGAGATGATCCTCTGCAGAAATGATTAGACTGAACATCAGCCTCCCGCTTTTGCCGATACCCGAACACCGAATGTTCATGAAAAACAAACGGGGCAGGAGATCTGAGATCTCCTGCCCCGTTTTATTCGATTTATCTACGGCGCGTTTACTGAATAATCGTCAGCTTGATTTCACCGGCGTTTTTCACCGAGATCTGTCCGGCCAGGCTCTTTGCGATCCGGACGAAAGATTCCGCTTGCGGCGAGGTCGGATCGGCGATCACGATCGGCATGCCGTTGTCGCCCCCTTCCCGGATGGCCGGGTCGATCGGGACCTCTCCCAGAAAAGGAACGCCTAACTTCTCCGCCGCCAGCTTTCCGCCGCCGCGGCTGAAGATCTCCGTCTTCTCATGGCAATGGGGACATTCAAAGTAGCTCATGTTCTCGACGATCCCAAGCACCGGCACATGAACCTTCTTGAACATCGCCAATCCCTTTTTGGAATCAAGCAGCGCCACATCCTGCTGGGTGGTGACGATCACGGCGCCGGTCAGCGGGACCATCTGCGCGATCGACAGCTGCGCATCGCCGGTGCCGGGAGGAAGATCGACGACGAGATAGTCGAGGTCCCCCCAGAGGACATCCCTCAAAAACTGCATGATGGCGCCGTGGATCATCGGGCCGCGCCAGATCATCGGGCTGTCGTCCGGCACGAAGAAGGCCATCGACATCAGCTTCACACCGTGGCTCTCGGCCGGGACCAGCTTCTCCCCCTCCGGTTTCGGAGGAGACTGAACCCCCATCATCAACGGCACATTCGGCCCATAGATATCGGCATCCATCAATCCGACCCGCGCGCCGGTCTGTGCTAAGGCCACCGCCAAATTAACGCTGACGGTTGTCTTGCCGACCCCCCCCTTGCCGCTGCTGACGGCGATTGTATTTTTCACGCCGGGGATGAAGTTTTCCTTCACCTGGCTTTTTCCCGAGGTGACGTTGGCGGTGTAGTTGACGTTGATCTTTCCAACCTCCGGAATCTCTAGATGGAGCGCCTTCTCGGCGCGCTGCGTGATCTCATCTTTGAGAGGACAGGCCGGGGTGGTCAGCACCACGGTAAAGGCGACATCATTCCCGCTGACCTGGATATCTTTGACCATGTTCAGGGTCACAATATCCTTAAAGAGCTCCGGCTCGATTACCTGACCGAGCGCCTTGAGAACCCTCTCTTCCGTTATGTTTGCCATATTTCATCTCCTCCCACAGCCCGCTGAATCCGATTTTCGCCAGTATAACATACCCCAAGGAAGGTTTGTAAAGAGGAGATCCGGCCTGTTATGACAAGACGAACCCCTCCCCATACAAAGCCCGGGTTCTTTTCGTGCGGGCGCGTGGTTTGAAAGGACTTTTTTCTTTTAATCAGCAGGTTCGCGAGGGTCGGCTGACGCGGTGCCACTTACCGCCGTGAGTGCCTCGTCCGCTTCCGCAGCTTCCGATATTTGTGCTTCCGCATCTTCTTTCTTCTTTTCTTGACGACACGCGACATCCTGTTATTCTCCTTATTCGGTTAGTCTTAAATCGAGCTCTTTCATGAGCTGTTATTTTGTGACCGATGGACCTTCTGTCGCTTCCACATGGAGCGGAATTTTTCCGCGCTTCTCCCGGACGATCACGACCGGACACTCTCCATATTCCATCACTTTGAGGGGAACACTCCCCAAAAAGAACTTTTTTACAGCCGACCTTCCGCTTGCGCCCAAGACCACAATGTCATGATCCATCGCTTCAGCAATGATTTCCTGGGAAGGTCGGCCGACACGGACTTTCGACGTTGCCTCAATCCCCATCTGGGCCAAGATCATCTCCGCACGCCGTGCCCTCTGCAACGCTTCCTCCCGGTCCACTTCCTCCTCGGCCACCGAAAGGATCGTCACCCGGGCCCCGATGACCCTCGCCATCTCCGCCCCGGCAATCTCCGCCTTCTCCGCCAAGAGAGAGCCGTCCGTACAGAGGAGAAAATCATGATCGCGTCGGATGTTCTTGGCGATTAAGACGCTGCAGGCCGCCAGATCGGCCACACGCAGGGCGGTGCTCCCGATGAAATAACCCGAGACCCCCTGAGGCTGCCCGTGAGAGCCGAGAATGATCATGTCATAATCGCCGGTACGGGCCTCCTCCAAGATCTGCTCGACCGGATCTCCCTCCCGAAGCCGGAGATGAACCTGCTCCCCGGGCGCGCCGACCAGATGGATCTCGGTGGCGCCGCCGATCCCTTCGCGAAAAGCAAGGCTGACCTTTTCTTTGGCGGGAGGGGCCTCGGTGAACCCGACCTCATCCAATAATTCGCGGGCGCGGGTTAAATATTCCACCCCCGGGATATCGAGGTCCCAGGCGGTGAGCTTTTTTCGCGTGGTGGTCAGCTGCACCCGCTCCGACGAGGAAATCGGCCGGCGGACATGCAAGACGCCGACATCCGCATTCATCTCTTTGGCGAGCCTCCCCCCGAACCGGATTGCCGCCTCGGCATACTCCTCGCCATCGGTACAGATGAGAAATTTCATGATACGGTCTAAATCCCCAGCACGCTCCAATAACCGGCGCTGATCAGAAGCAGGAGGAGCAAAGAGATCAACACCAATTTCCATCCCGCCTTCAGAAAGTCGGTCCGATTCAGATAGCCGCTCCCATAGATAATGTTGCAGGCGGGCGAGGCGATGGAAGTAAGATAGACAAAAGAGGTCGAGATGACCGTGATAAAACCGGCCTCCAGAATCGACGTCCCCGAGAGGCTCGCGATCTGAAGGTTGATCGGACCGAGCATCCCGACGGTCGCCCCGCTGCTCATGAAAGAGGCGAGCAGGGTCGTCATCACCCCCATCGCCGCCAGCAATGGGATCCCCCGGTGAATTCCGATCGGCTCAACCCATTTCAGAAAAGAGGCCGCAATCCACTCGGCCACCCCCGATTCCTTCATGACGATACCGAGCGAGATCGCCCCGCCGTAAACGAGGATCGTCCCCCAGTTCACGCTGTTGTTTAGATCTTCCCACCGGACCACGTCGGCCACCAAAAAAAGGAGCACTCCGATCAACGCCGTGATGCCGAGGCCGATCCGGGACGATATCGTCATCCACATCAATACGGTAAAACCGAAAATGGTGATGGTAACCCAATCGCGTGAGGTGAGTTTCCCCTCCTCCGCCACCCGCGTCTGAAGCGCGGCGATCGCCGGGGAGAGATCCTTCACCTCCGGAGAAAAGGAGCGATAGAGCACAAACGCCACCAGCGGAACCTCCAACAAGATGATCGGATAAGCGATCGTCACCCACTGAAAATAGGTGAAATTCAATCCGTAAAGTTCCTTCCAATACGCCAGCATGATGGCATTGCGAGCCCCCCCGGAAGGGGTTCCGACCGCGGCGACCATCGCGCCGTAGGCGATCGAGAGCATGATCAAGACCGAGAGATTTTTGGTCTTCCTCCGGTCGTCCGCGGTGAATTTGATCAAGGCGACCCCGACCGGCAACATCATCGCCGACACGGTATGCTCCCCGATCAATGAAGCGATTGCCGCGGAGACCGCGGTCAAACCGAAGACGATCCGCTCGACGCGCGGCCCGGTCAATCGCAGAATCGCCAATGCAATTCGTTTGTCGAGGTTCTGCTTCACGATCGCCGCCGCGATCATCAGCGACCCCATGATGAAGAAGACGGAATCGCTCATGAACGACTGCGCCACCCCGGTCGGTTTCTTGAGGCCCAGTAAAACCTCGAAGACGGCGATGAAGAGGGCGACCCCGGGGAGCGGCACCGGCTCCGTGATGAAAAAGATGAAGGCGACGGCGACCAGCGCCAGCGCCCTCATCCCGGTCGGCGTGAGGCCTTCCGGAATCGGGATCATTAAAATCACAGCACCGATCAAGAACCCGATGAAGATCCACTTCCGCCGAAGGAGGACCGAAACGAATGTCATTCAGACGACCAAACGCAAAGCGCGCAACTGTAAAACTTTTTTTGTAACAAGATTGAGTGGAAAAGTCAATTGATAAAGAGAGCTTGACCCCCCCGACAGCGCACATTATAATCCTTCTCATGATGAAAACCCGAAGTTCGCCCCCATTCGGGACCGACCGCGTCGTCCGCGGCCGATCCCTTTCGATCGTTCAGACCGTTCTGAAAAACCGATTTATGACAGGTGTCCCTCCCCCCTGTATCGCCTCCCCCGCCGCGGTCGGGGCACTCTTTCTTCTGCTCATCGGATGGTTCCAGGGGTGTGCAACCACCCCTTACAAACCGTCTCCCATCGCCATCCAGGTCGATCATGTCCGGCAGACCTTGGCGGAGATGACCGCCTCTTATCAGAAAAAAGACGAAACCGGCTTTTTCTCTGCAATCGATCCCTCCCTTCAATCCCCTTCTTCGCTGAAGGAGCAGGTCTCAAAAGACTGGAAGACCTTTTCCGATCTAAATGTCGACATCAAGGTCGATCGGGTCGAAATTCAGGAGGGGTCGATTACGACGGCGGTCCACTGGGACGGAGTCTGGAAAACCGCCGCCACCCCTCCCGTGGAAAAGAAGGGACACGCGTTGTTCATCTGGACCACGGCCGAGCCTCCACGATTGCTCGAAATTCGGGGCGATGCGCCCTTTGGGATCTCCGCGGGAGGGATCTAAATGGCGCCACGCCCCCGACCGAGCCCGATCGTCACCACCGATTTTCTGATCATCGGAAGCGGTGTGGCCGGCCTTCGCGCCGCGATTGAGGCGAGCCGGCATGGCGACGTTCTCGTCCTGAACAAAGGGTGGGCAAACGAATCGAACTCCGCTTTTGCGCAAGGAGGCATTGCCGCCGCCCTCAACGAGGAGGACGAGGCGATTGAATCCCATTTTCAAGACACGATCGACGCCGGCAAGGGACTCTGCCGCCCGGAGGCGGTTCGGGTGTTGGTGGAAGAAGGACCCCGCCAAATTCACGAGCTGATCGCCTGGGGGGCGGAGTTTGATAAGATCGGAGACCGTTTTCTCCTCGCGCGCGAGGCGGCCCACAGCCACAGCCGCATCCTCCGCGCAAAGGGAGACGCCACCGGCAACGAGCTCGTCCGGGCGCTGAAAGAGGAGGTCCAAAAAAGGGGAAACATCTCCGTTCGAAACGGTCATTTCACCGTTGATCTTTTCTTTAGCAGCGCGGGTGGCGCGCGCGGGCGACGCTGTCGCGGCGCGTGGGTGTGGGATGAGCGGGAAGAACGGCTGGTTCTTTTTACCGCGCGGGCGGTCATTCTGGCAACGGGGGGCGCGGGCCAGATCTACCGTCGAACGACGAACCCGCCGGTGGCGACCGGCGACGGGATCGCCATGGCGCTTCGCGCGGGGGTGATGCTGGAAGATATGGAGTTCTTCCAGTTTCACCCGACGTCGCTCTCGCTCCCCTCCGCCCCCTCTTTTCTTCTCTCCGAGGCGATGCGGGGCGAGGGTGCGCTCCTGCGGGATGCGGAGGGAAAGCGGTTCATGGACCGCTATCATCCCGATGCCGAGCTCGCCCCGCGGGATGTCGTCACCCGGGCCATCTGGGAAGAAATGCAGCAAGGACGCCGCCAGAATGTCTTCCTCGATCTGACCCACCTCAAACCGACTTTTGTCCGCGAGCGTTTTCCAAAAATTTACGCAACCTGTCTTCAATACGGCATCGACATCACGCAGGAGCAGATCCCGGTGGCGCCGAGCGCGCATTATCTGATGGGGGGGGTGAAAACCGGATTATCGGGTGAAACGTCGCTGCAAGGCCTTTGGGCCGTCGGCGAGGTCGCCTGCACCGGGGTGCATGGCGCAAACCGGCTCGCCAGCAACTCCCTGTTGGAAGGTTTGGTCTTCGGTATGCGGGTCGGCCAAGCGGTCGGCCAGGCGCCGATCCCCACGTCGATTTTGTTAGAGGAAGAGACCGAACCGCCGAAACTCTCAAGACCGGCCGCCGACGGGAAATACCTCCTCGTTCAAAAAGAGCTCCGTGAAACGATGTGGAGCCACGTCGGTATTCTTCGGAGCGAGCTCTCGCTGAAGGAGGCGATGAAACGGTGGGAGCGCTGGGCCTGGGTCCTGAAAAAACCGGCGCGATCGAGATTGGCATTGGAAACGAGGAACCTGCTTCTGGTCTCTGCCGCCATGATCGAGGCCGCGCTAAAAAGAAGAGAAAGCATCGGCGCCCATTACCGGGAAGACTTTCCCCTTCCGCCGAACGACCTCCCTTCGGAGCATATCAGCCTGACCCGGACCGCTCTGACAAAACATTTCGGGTTAATCTGAATGCGCTCACCGCGCTTCATCCTCATCGCGCTCATCGCGCCAGTCGCGGTTCATCAACATCCGGCAGATTTTATTCTTTGAATTCAGAAAGGGAAAGGGTCGGATACTGTTTCGGTCGGTTCGTGTAGACCCTCTCTCCGGGGGAACGATCTCCTTTAAAAACGGAGCTGCTGCGGGGGGCTTTACTGAGGTAGAACTGATAAAAACGTAAGACCCGGTCGACATAGTTCTGCGTCTCTTCAATCGGCGGGATCCGCCCATACTTCTGAACATTTCCGAGCCCGGCGTGATAGGCGGCCAAAGCGAGCACCAGATCATTTTCAAATGTACCGAGCAGATAGCGAAGGTAGCGAATCCCTCCCCGGATATTTTCCTCCGGATCGAACGGGTCGGTCAGACGTAGATCGGCGGCGGTCGCCGGCATCAGCTGCATCAATCCCAAGGCCCCTACGGATGAGACCGCATAGGAATTAAAATCCGATTCCGCACGGACGACCGCTTTGATTAAGGCCGGCTCCATCCCCTGATCGGTCGCCTCTTTTTCGATGTATCGATAGAGCTTCTGGCGATGATCTTTCCCCGTGTACAACGACTTATTCTGCATCCCCTGAAGGCGCCGATACCGGGGGTCAGTCGGAACGTTCGTAAAATGGACTGTCCCCGACTCATCGGTATATTGGAAGACCTCCATGGAGAAGACCTCCGTGGGGATGAAGAGTAAAAAGAGTAAAAAAATCGACCACATATGGTTCAGCTTGACCTCCGATTGCTTCCGAAAAGGGTAACATTTGATTCCGCGTCTGTCAATTCGAGCTTCACCTTGAATTGAGAGGGTGGGAAAGTTATATTGAAGATAATAAAGGCTCGCTCTTTTTAAAATTTCCAGGGAGGATTCGATGCGCTTAGACCGACTGACACTCAAGGCACAAGAGGCCTTTCAAGAGGCCCAAAAAAAGGCGGAGGCATCTCACCACCAGCAGATCGACGAGGTTCATTTAGCACTCGCCCTCATCGATCAAAAGGAAGGGATTGTCCCTAATCTCCTTAAAAAAATAGGCGTTCCGCTCGACGCGCTCCGGGCCAAGCTCAATGAGCGGCTAAAGGGCATCCCTGAAGTCCAGGGACCGGGGGCGGTCGGCTCGGTCTACATCACCCCCAACTTGGCCGCCCTTCTCGATCGCGCCGAGAAAGAGGCTGAGCAATTGAAAGATGAATATGTCAGCACCGAACATCTTTTTTTAGCCTTGCTCGATAACAAGAGTACGGTCAGCTCCATCCTCTCCTCGTTCGGGATTCAGCGGGACAAGGTCCTTTCCGTCCTCGCCGAGATCCGCGGCTCGCATCGCGTCACCGATCAGAATCCCGAGGAGAAATATCAGGCGCTCGCCCGATACTCGCGCGATTTGACCGACCTTGCCCGGCGGGGGAAGCTCGATCCGGTCGTCGGCCGAGACGACGAGATCCGCCGCGTCATCCAGGTCCTCTCCCGGCGGACCAAAAATAACCCGGTCTTGATCGGCGAGCCGGGGGTCGGTAAAACCGCCATCGTCGAAGGGCTGGCGCAGCGAATCGTCTCGGGCGATGTCCCGGAAAGCCTAAAAAATAAAAAAGTCCATGCCCTCGATATGGGCGCATTGATCGCCGGCGCGAAATTTCGAGGAGAATTCGAGGAACGGCTGAAGGCGGTAATCAAAGAGGTGGTCGATGCCCAAGGGGCGGTCATCCTCTTCATCGACGAGCTCCACACGCTGGTCGGCGCAGGCGCGGCCGAAGGGGCGATGGATGCCTCCAACATGTTGAAGCCGCCGCTCGCCCGCGGAGAGCTGCGGTGCGTCGGCGCCACGACGATCGATGAATTCCGAAAACACATCGAGAAAGATCCCGCCCTGGAGCGGCGGTTCCAGCCGGTTCTCGTCCAGGAGCCGACCGTGGAGCAGACGATCTCGATCTTGCGCGGTCTGAAAGAAAAGTACGAGGTCCACCACGGCGTTCGGATCAAGGATGCCGCGTTGGTCGCCGCCGCCGTTTTATCGCACCGGTATCTCGCCGATCGTTTTCTTCCGGACAAGGCGATCGATCTGATCGATGAGTCGGCCTCTCGCCTCCGGATGGAGATCGACTCAATGCCGACCGAGCTCGATGAAATCCAGAGAAGAATCCGCCAGCTCGAAATCGAAATGGAAGCGGTCAAGAAGGAAAAAGATTCAGCCTCCAAAGAACGATTGCAGAAAATAGAAAAAGAGCTCGCCGATCTGAAAGAAGAGGCGAATCGCCTCTCGGCCCACTGGAAGCTGGAGAAAGAGGAGATTCAAAAGATCCGGAGCCTGAAAGAGCAGATCGAGCAGACCCGGATCGAAGCCGAGCAGGCCGAGCGGGCCGGCGATCTCGGGAAAGCGGCGGAGCTCCGCTACGGCAAGCTGATCAGCCTTGAAAAACAGCTCACCGAGGAGAATCGCCGCCTCCAGGAGCTGCAGGCCGAGCAGAAGATGTTGAAAGAAGAGGTCGATGAGGAAGACATCGCCGAGATCATCGCCAAATGGAGTGGCATTCCGGTGACCCGGCTGCTCGAGGGGGAGGTTCAAAAGCTGATTCATATGGAAGAGCGTCTGCATGAGCGGGTCGTCGATCAGGCGGAGGCGATCACCGCCGTCTCCAACGCGATCCGCCGCGCCCGGGCCGGCATCTCCGACCCGAACCGTCCCCTCGGCTCCTTTATCTTTCTCGGTCCGACCGGCGTCGGCAAAACGGAGCTGGCGCGCGCGCTGGCTGAATTTCTCTTTGACGACGAGCAGGCGCTCATCCGGATCGACATGTCGGAGTATATGGAGAAACATGCCGTCGCCCGGCTGATCGGCGCCCCTCCGGGCTATGTCGGATACGAAGAGGGAGGCCAGCTGACCGAAGCGGTCCGGCGGCGTCCCTACTCGGTCATTCTCTTTGACGAAATCGAGAAAGCGCACCCCGATGTCTTCAGCATTTTGCTCCAGGTCTTGGACGACGGACGGCTGACCGACGGCAAAGGTCGAACGGTCGATTTCAAAAACTCCATCTTGATCATGACATCGAATATCGGCAGCCAGCAGATCCAAGAATTGAGCGGCAACGAACGGGAGATGAAGAACGAGGTACTCCGTCTACTGCGGACCGCCTTCCGGCCTGAATTTCTCAACCGGATCGACGACATCATCATCTTCCACCCGCTCCAGATAGAGCAATTGGAGCAGATTATAGATATCCAGATGAAACGCCTGAAGGAGCGACTGATGCATAAGCGGATTGAGCTGATTCTCACCCCTGAGGCGAAGAAATACCTCGCCCGGGAGGGGTATGATCCCGTCTTCGGCGCACGGCCGCTCAAACGGGTGATCGAGCGGGATATTCTGAATCCCCTCTCGGCGAAGCTGCTGGAAGGGGCCTTCAAAGAAGGAGACCGAATCGAGGTCGATATCGAAGACAATCGAATTACATTCCATACCCTATCCGAGTCTCATAAAACTATTGACAAGCAATAAGGGCCCGTGATAGACAGGGGGATCATTTTTTCTTCCATCCGAGTTGTCCTCCAACTCCCACGTGGAGTACCCCCATGGTCCCAGATATTATCCTTGCCCGCAGAGACGCGGAGCTCTCTAATCTTTTTGAAAAAGAGATTGGAAAAACCGGAAACACGACGTCCTTCTCTCAGCTGACGAAGACGCAAGCCAAGAACGGCCATCACCTCGTCATTATCAACACAGAGGGAGAGTGGGATCGGGAGATCAAACAGGTTCAGAAGCTTCAAGAAGAAGGCCAGGAATTCTATACGATCCTCGCCCCGGCCCCGTTGCTGAAGAAGACGATCAAGCAGATCCGCGACACGGCTTCGGTGCTCCATGCCAAAGCGGCCCAGTCCAAAGAAGGTGCCCTGGAGAAGGCGAACGGTCACGAGCCGAATCTGGCCGAGCTGGTTGAAAAGAAGCTCGCCGTCTTCGTCAAAAAAGTAAAAAATTGCGAGATGAAGAATCTCTACGGCCTTTTAATTCAGGAGTTTGAAAAACCACTGATTAATTTGGCTTTAAAGGAAACCGAAGGGAACCAGATCCAGGCGGCCCAGCTTCTAGGGATGAACCGCAATACACTTCGGAAAAAGATCAAGGAGCTGAAAATCACCGTGGAGAAGAAAAAGAAGTAGCCGGTTCAGCAAACCCGTTTGAGACCCGATCTCGGAGGCGTCGCCCTCCGAAATACCCCTTTTCACTTGACAATCTCCACTCATTTTTATAGGATAGGATAAATTTCTCTCAGATAGGCGCGTAGCTCAGGGGGAGAGCGCTTGCTTGACACGCAAGAGGTCGGCGGTTCAAAACCGCCCGTGCCTACCACCTTAGGCCTTTCGATGATTCATTGCCTCCATTCGAAAGAGCCGACTTCCTGCAAATAAAAGGCATCATTGCAACGCGGATGCCTTTTATTTGTTTTTTATTTTAGAGATCTGTTTAGATGCCTGAGGCAACACTTCGATTAGACAATCAGACCGAGAAGAAAGTTCCTCTCGGAACCACCTTTTTTGATCTGGTCAAATCGCTCGGAAAACTCAAAGAGGTCATCGCGGTCCGTGTGAACGGTCAGCCGAGAGACCTCTCGACAGCGGTCGAAGGAGATGCGGAGATCGCCTTCCTCACTTTCGACTCTCCGGAAGGGAAAGAGGTCTACCGCCACAGCTCCGCCCACCTCATGGCCCAGGCGGTGAAAGAGGTTTTTCCAACCGCGAAAATGACGATCGGCCCGGCCATTGAAGAAGGCTTCTACTACGATTTCGATTTCGAACGCCCCTTTACCCCCGAAGACCTCGAGAAGGTCGAAGCAAAGATGGTGGAGATCACCAAGCGCGATCTCCGAATTTTCCGGATGGAGCTTTCGAAAGAAGAAGCGATTCGGCTCTTTCAGGAGCGTGGAGAGCCATACAAAGTCGAGTTGATCGAAGAGATTGAACCGCCGATCTCGGCCTATCGGCAAGGAGACTTCATCGACCTCTGCATGGGGCCGCATCTCCCCTCCACCGGCAAGGTCAAAGCCTTCAAGCTCCTCTCGAGCGCCGGCGCCTATTGGCGCGGCAGCGAGAAGAACAAGATGCTCCAGCGGATCTACGGAACCTCTTTTGCCAAGAAAGACGAGCTCGATGCCCATCTAAAGAAGCTGGAAGAGATTAAAAAGCGAGACCACCGAAAGCTCGGGAAAGAGCTCGACCTCTTCTCCTTCTCCGACGAGATCGGCCCCGGATTGGTCCTCTGGCACCCGAACGGCGCGATTATCCGGAAGACCCTCGAAGACTTCTGGCGCGAAGCCCACGTGAAGTCGGGGTATGAGTTGGTCTTCTCCCCGCACATCGCCCGACTCGACCTCTGGAAGCAGAGCGGCCATCTGGAGTTCTACAAAGAGAACATGTATGCGCCGATGGACATCGACGGGATGCCGTTCGAGCTCAAGCCGATGAACTGCCCTTTTCATATCATGATCTACAAGTCGCATCTTCGCAGCTACCGGGACCTCCCGTTTCGCTGGGCCGAGTTGGGAACAGTCTACCGGTATGAACGCTCCGGGGTGTTGCATGGTCTCTTGCGGGTCCGGGGGTTCACCCAAGATGACGCCCATCTTTTCTGCCGTCCCGACCAGATCGAGTCGGAGATCTTGAAGGTTCTCGATTTTACCACCTTTGTCTTAAAGACCTTCGGCTTCGAGAGCTATGACATTTACCTCTCGACCCGTCCCGAAAAGTTCGTCGGGAGTCCCGAGCGGTGGGAGCAGGCGACCTCGGCCCTGGAAGGGGCGCTGAAGCAGAAGGGGCTTGCCTATCAGATCGATCCGGGAGAGGGGGTCTTCTACGGCCCCAAGATCGACATGAAGATCAAAGATACGTTGGGACGGTCGTGGCAGTGCACCACGATTCAGATCGACTTCAATCTTCCGGAACGCTTCGGGATCACCTACCGCGGCGAGGATGGGAAAGAGCACCAGCCGATCATGATTCACCGCGCGCTGATGGGCTCGATTGAGCGCTTCTTCGGCGTCCTCATCGAACACTATGCAGGGGCCTTTCCGGTCTGGTTGGCGCCGCTTCAGGCGAAGATCCTCCCGATCACCGAGCGCCAGCGGGAGTACGCAGGACAGATCCACCAGCGGCTTCGAGAGGCCGGGATTCGATCGGCCATTGACGATCGGAATGAGAAGATCGGCCTGAAGATCCGAGAGGCCCAATTGATGAAAGTCCCTTATATGTTGGTCGTCGGCGATCGGGAAGCGGCCGATCAGACCCTGGCCGTCCGAAACCGGGCGGGGGAGAGCAGTGGGATGACGCTCGACGCCTTCGAGAAAAAAATTTTGGAAGAGATTGCAACACGCGCCATTTAATGCGATGAGACGGGCCATGCGTCTCCGCTTAGAATTTAACCAGGGAGGTTTTATATCGCTGCAAAATTAAGAATCAATCTGGAAATCCGGGCAAGAGAGGTTCGGGTCATCGGACCCGAGGGAGAACAGTTGGGCATCATGTCGGCCCGGGATGCAACCAAAAAAGCGGAAGAATACGGGCTCGACCTGGTCGAGGTCGCTCCGACGTCGGCGCCTCCGGTCTGCCGAATCATGGATTTCGGCAAGTACAAATATGAGCAGAGCAAGAAAGACCATGCCGCCAAACAGAATCAAAAGGGAACGCATGTCAAAGAGGTGAAATTCCGGCTCTTCACTGGAGAGCACGATCAGGATTTCAAAATACGTCATGCAGAGGAATTTCTTGCAGAGGGCTATAAGGTAAAGATCACGCTGATGTTCCGAGGCAGGGAGATGGCCTACCAGCCGAAGGGACGGGAGATTATGGGCAAGATTCAACAGGCGCTGCTAGAATCGGGACAGCCGGAATATCCTCCGAAGATGGAGGGAAACAGCATGACCATGATCATGGTTCCAAAATCGGTAAAGGAGAGTAAATGAAAGCAAAACTGAAGACGCATCGGGGGGCCGCGAAACGGTTTAAGGTGACCGCCACCGGCAAAGTCATGCAGCGGCGTGCCGGAAAGCGGCACCTGCTCACGAGCAAGTCGGCGAAACGGAAACGGGCGCTTGGAAAAGCCGTCCCAGTCCATAGCGGCGATGCGCGTATCATGGAACGGCTCCTCCCATACAAGAGGTAGTCGCTCCCTATTTAAAGAACAAAGGAGTTGGAAAATGCCTAGAGCAAAAGGGGGTCCCAAGACCCGAGAACGGCGGAAAGATCGCCTGAAGATGGCGAAGGGGTACTATGGCGGCAAAAGCCGGCTCTATCGAAGCGCCACCGAGGCGGTCGATAAGTCGCTTCTCTACGCCTACCGTGACCGGCGGCAAAAGAAGCGCGACTTCAGAGGCCTCTGGATTGCCCGAATCAATGCGGCGGTCCGTAGCCATGGAATGACCTACAGCCGGTTCATGGAAGGGTTAAGAAAAGCGGGAATCTTGCTGAATCGAAAAATCCTCGCCGAGATGGCGGCCCATGATGCCAACGGATTCGGCCAGATCGTTTCAGCAGCCCAGGCACAGCTGAAAGCCTGAAAGAATAAATAAGGCGGATTGGTAAAGATTCGCTTGGATCAGAAAGAATCGATCAGAGAACCGATTTGATTCGGAAAGGGCGGTGGATCGAAAAATCCAGCGCCCTTTTTATTTTTTGACTTAAAGTGACTCGAGGTTGATCTCAAAGGTGACGGTCGGCATCCCGATCTGCCATCGGGTCAGAACGTCCGGATCGATCTCCCCGATCAAGCCGACTTCCCGTTCCCCGATGAAGATCGCCCCGGCCCGCCCATCGATGAACGTCGGATGGGAGAGCGCTTCGAGCCGATACCGAAGCGAGAGATTGTAGAAAAGCGCCTCCAAGACGGCCTGAAGCTCCGAGAAGTTGGCGGTCGGATGGGCGATCAATCCTGCCAGAAGCACCCGCGTCTCCGTCTCTTGGCCCGATGCCGTCCACCGCGCCACCTCCCCGACCTCAAAGATCCGATGCGGATAATACGCCTTGGAGCTCGCCCCCTCCACCCGCATCAACGACGGGAGGAGCCAGGGGCGAAGGACCGAGAAGCGCTCGGTCATCGGATTCTTGATCTCGATCAATCGCGCCTCGGGCCGCCCTTTTCCGACCCCCTCGATGCGCATCCGCTCGACGAACTCCTGCCGCGCGCCGAGGACGTTCGAGAAGACCTCCTGAAAACCGAGCCCCACCATCTCCTCACGAAGCCGATCGGCGCGCCGCTCCAGCGGCGAGAGCGAACCGACGGTAAAGGTCGACGGCATCTCCGGCGTAAACGACGCAATCCCCCGACTGATGACGACATCTTCGATCACATCGATCGGGTGCATCGTATCGTCGCGGTACGGCGGCGCCGTCACACGAAGGCGCTCTTTCCCGCCGGCGACGGTATACCCATAACGGGAGAGAAGCGAGACGGCTTCTGCATCGGTCATCTTCTCCCCCAAAACCTGATTGATCTCTTCGAGCGTCACCTCCAGCGGCGACGAGAGATCAAACGGCATGACGACCTCGCGGCCGAGCTCGGTCTCCTCGGGAAATTGAACCGCCACCGGCTCGATCGTCGCCCCCCGGTCGGCGAGGTTGCAGGCGAAGATATTCAGCGCAAGGACAACCATCCGGAGGTCGGTGCCGGTCACCTCGACAAAAAGGTCCGCGTCGCCGACCTGGACCTCGCCGATCTCCCGGCTGTTGATGATCGGCGGAAAGGAGAGGATCTGATCTTTGGAATCGATCAGAATCGGATAACGGGTCGCCCCCTTTAACGTAGGGACATAGGCAATCCCTTTCGGATGGCGCGTCACGATTTCCGCGAGGGTCATCGGCTGGTCGAATCCGAGCGGCGTAAAGCGGGTCTGCGCCGGATCGGCGGTCTCATATCGGACCGGGAAGACTATTTTCGGAAGACGGTACAGCCCGATCGAGACGGTCTGGCGCTTCCGCCCGAAGATATCGGCGAGCTTCTCCTGCGTCTGGATCAGCTGGAGCAAGATCGGCTCGGTGACCGTCATCCCTCGCGATACACAGGCGGCCAGATAAGGACGGATCGTCTTTAACTCCTGGGCGACCGTGACCTTCCGGTCCGCCGACCTCTTTTGAGGGGAGAAGAAAGGATAGTCCTTTCCCTTCGATTCCATGAGCAGGATCTGTCGCGCAATCCCTTCCGGGCTCCAGAGGTCGGGCCGGTTGCTGTCATTGAGCTCGATCTTGGCCGTGTCCTCTTTAGGAAGAAAGTCTTTAACCTCTCCCTTGACCCGTTCCAGCAGGGTTTCCAGTGCAGCCTCGCTGATTTTTTTTCCGAGGAGCGATTCAAAGTCGCTAATCTTGATCTCAATCGTCGGCATATCTTTCCGTTTTTAACTCCGCATTCCGCAATGGCCTAGGAAAAGGAGCGGCCACCTGTCCAAAATCCGCATTCTCTTTATCCAACCCCTTCTTGCACAATTCGCTTTTCGCGGATGAATCCTAAATCGGGCGAGAAGAGATCCCGGATGTCGGAAATCCCAAGCGCCACCATCGCCATTCGGTCGAGCCCCAACCCCCAGGCGATCACCGGGACATCAACCCCAAGCGGGCTCCGCAGCTCCGGCCGGAAGAGGCCGGCCCCGCCAAGCTCCATCCATCCAAGCTTCGGGTGGCGGACATGCATCTCCACCGACGGCTCGGTAAAGGGGAAGTAGGCCGGGAGGAATTTGATCTCCTCCGCCCGGGCGATCTCTTTCGCGAAAAGGGTCAACAGGCCTAATAAAGTCCGGAAGTGGATCTCTTCGCCGAGGACGATCCCCTCGACCTGAAAGAAGTCGGGCGCGTGCGTGGCATCGACCTGGTCATATCGAAAACAGCGTGCGATCGAGAAATATTTTCCCGGCACCTTGGCCCCGGCGCCAAGCGTCCGGGCGGAAACCGCCGTCCCCTGGCTTCGAAGAATGAGCCGGCGGGTCCGCTGAACGTCGAAGGGATAGCGCCAGCCGCGCGAGCCGGTCTCTCCGCCGTTCTGGTGCGCCGCGGCGACCCGTCCGATCACGTCGTCCGGAATCGACCGGTCGACCCCGTCGACGAAGTAAACGTCATGGATCTCCCGGGCCGGATGGAATTGCGGCATGTAGAGCGCGTCCATGTCCCAGAATTCATTTTCGACCAAGGGGCCGCGCATCTCCTCGAACCCCATCGAGACGAATTTTTCTTTCACCTGGTCGAGAAAGCTTCGATAGGGATGTTTTCTTCCGCCGACGATCCGGGGGGGAGGCAGTTGGATATTGTACTTCCGAAACCGCTTTCCCCGCCAGCTCCCCTCTTTGAGCATCTCGGGGGTCAGCGTCCCGATCTCTTCCGCGCCGCCGGACGATTGCGCCTGCTGAGAGAGCGGTCCAAAACGCTCGGTCGGCGCATAGCTCCGGCTGACCCGCTCGCTGACCCGGAAGACCCCTTTCGACTTGCTCCGCTTTCGATGATACGCGGCAATGGTCGCCTGATCTTCGGAAGAGAGGGCAGCGATCTCGGTCTCCTCTGTGTGTTCATTCAGCCGCTCGATCGTCGCTTGAAGTTGCTCGAACTCGGCGAGCTTCGACGGATCGGCCAACTCAAGCAATCCTCCAGGGATCACTCTGACGGCGGCCGTCTCCTTCAACGCGCCGATTGCGGCGCTCTTCTCCTCCGCCTCCAGGTCGGTCCGCTGCTGCAGCTCCCGGATCGGAACCTGCCCGCGCTGCCGGATCTCCTCGGCGAGCCGCAGCACCGGATTTTTCTGCGCGGCGTACGACCGGCCGACCTCGGTGAGGAGGACGAATTCCTGCCGCCGCTCTTCGACCACCTTTAATACCTCTTTGGTTAGGAGCCAGCCGAGCGCCATCGAGAGCTGAGAGGGCTGAATCGACGGATCGCGCCGGAGGAGATCCTCCTCGCTCACCGCCGCTTCGCCCTGAAAGAGGGGAAGGACTTTTCGCTCGAGCGGATGAAGGCTCTCGGCTAATTTTTGAATTTCATTTTCGTCCATCATATTCTCTGTTTCATTCCGCAATCCGAATTCCGCGATAGAGTTAGGAGATGGCCTCTCGAAATTGGTGGATCGTCTTCCCGTAGTCGGGACTTTCAAAGATCGCCGAGCCGGCCACGAAAACATCGACCCCCGCCTCGGCGAGCCGCTGGGCATTGCTCGTTTTGATGCCGCCGTCGACTTCAAGGTCGACCGCCAATCGCCGCGTGTCGATCATCTGCCGCGCGGCCCGGATCTTATCGAGGACCTTCGGAATAAATTTCTGCCCGCCGAAGCCTGGATTGACCGACATCAATAAAAGAAGATCGATGTCGCCCAAAATCTCTTCAATCAGGAAGAGCGGCGTCCCCGGGTTGAGTGAGACCCCGGCGCGGGCCCCTTCTTGTTTGATCAATTGAACCGTTCGATGGAGGTGCGTGCAGGCCTCCACATGGACCGTCACCGAGGTCGCCCCCTCTTTGATAAATTCGGGGATCAGATGATCGGGCTCGACGATCATCAGATGAACATCGAGCGGAAGGGCGGTCACCTTCTTCGCCGCCTCGACGATCAACGGTCCGACGGTGAGGTTCGGGACGAACCGCCCGTCCATCACGTCGATATGAATCCAGTCGGCGCCCGCGGCGTCGACCGCTTTAATCTCCTCTCCGAGACGGGAGAAGTCGGCCGACAAAATCGACGGCGCGATTTTTTTATCTTTCTTGCCTGCGGCTGCCATTTCTTCCTCCTACCGGACCTTCACCCAACGGACGGCAAAAAACTGGTCCATCTTATCCGAATTAAAGCGCGTTGTAAATTGATTCTGTGCGTCGACATATCTTCGGGCCGGCGCCGGCAGACTTTCCCTCGGATCTTCCCGCGTCAGCTCCGGATGGGCCGCTTCAAACGCCGCCGCCTGCGCTTCATTCTCCTCCGGCTCGGTAGAGCAGGTCGCATAGATCAATCGGCCGCCGACCTTCAGATGCGGAAGCGCCCCCTCTAAAATCGTTCGCTGCTCCTGCACATCGTCGCTGATAATCGTCGGTTTTTTTCGCCACTTCCCCTCCGGAATCCGCCGCAAAATCCCGAGGGAGGAGCAGGGGGCATCGATGAGGATCCGATCGTAACGCCGATTGGCAGCGGTGGCTTGATCGAGCGGCTCCACCGAGACCCCCGGCGTCTGAAGCCGTCCGAGATTCTCCCGGGTCAATGCAATTCGGCCTCGATCGAGGTCGGTGGCGGTGATCCGGCCCTTCCCTCCGGAGAGCTCGGCAAGGTGGCTCGTCTTCCCACCGGGCGCGGCGCAGTAATCGAGGATTTCTTCCCCCGGCTGCGGATCGACCAGATAGGAAATGAGCTGGGCCCCTTCATCCTGAACGTAAAAAAGCCCCTCCCGATACGCTCGAAGGGAGGAGACGGAGACCCCCTTGAGGAAGAGGGCGTCCGACAAAAGGGCCGCGGACGAGACGGTCGCCCCTTCCTCTTGAAGCCGGCGGGCGAGCGCATCGCGGTCGATCTTTAGCCGGTTCGCCCGAAGGGTCGTCGGCGGGATCTCATTGTTCAACCGGCAGAGCACCTCCGTTTTTTCAAAGCCCCAGCGGTCGAGCCATCGTCGGACCATCCATTCGGGATGAGAGGTGGTGACGGCGAGATAGGCGGCCGGATCGCGTTTCAGATCAGGGGTCGGGAGGGCATTTTTCTGTCGAAGGACGTTCCGAAGAAGGCCGTTCACCAGCCGTCCGGCGGCGATCCCCTGCGCCGCTTTTGCCAATTCGACCGAGGTGTTCACCGCAGCGGAGGGGGGGATCTTGGTGAGGAAGAGAAGTTGATAGAGTCCGAGGCGCAAGATATTCCGGATCGCCGGCTGGAGGGAAACTCGGGAGAATTGATCAATCTGCCAGTCGAGATAGCCGCGCTGGCGGAAAATCCCATAGACGAGCTCGGTGAGAAGCGCCCGGTCGCGCCGGTCTATTAAATCGTGGGCGGTCAGATAACGATCGATCAGGACGCTTAAGTCGTCCCGACTCGCCTCCGACTCTCCCAGAAGAAACAAAGCCCCCGACCGGGCGGCCGGGGGCTTGTTCTTGGAACGAATCAGCTTCTGTTTGGAGATGGGCTTACTTTTTTCTCTCTTATCTATCGTCGTTACCTTATCTGCCTTCGTTACCTTATCTGCGGCCGTAGACCATTCCTTCCAGTCGCGCAATCCGCTCTTCCATCGGCGGATGGGTCGAGAAGAGCGACATCACCCCGCCGCCTCGAAGGGGGCTGACGATGAAGAGGTGGGCGGTCGCCGGGTTGGCATCCATCGGGATTCGCTGAACCCCGGCTTCCAGTTTTCGAAGCGCCTCGGCGAGCCAGAGCGGGTTGCCGCAGAGCTTCGCCCCGCCGGCATCGGCCTCAAACTCACGGGAGCGAGAGACCGCCATCTGGATCAGCATGGCGGCAATCGGCGCGAGTATGATCATCACGATCGCACCGAGTCCGCTGGCGCCCCCCTCGCGATCATCCGATCGCCCGCCAAAGCCGCCGAAGATCATCGCCCATTGGGCCATGTTGGCGAGCATCGAGATGGCGCCGGCCACGGTGGCGGCGACGGTGGAGATGAGGATATCGCGATGCCGGACGTGCGAGAGCTCATGCGCCAAGACCCCGGTCAGCTCTTCGCGGTTGAGAATCCGCATGATTCCGCTGGTCACCGCGACGGCGGCATGGTTCGGGTTGCGGCCGGTCGCGAAGGCGTTTGGGGTCGGATTGTCGATCATGTAGACCTTCGGCATCGGCATCTGCGCCCGCATCGCCAGATCGGCCACAATGCTATAGAGTTGCGGCGCTTCGGCCTCGGTCACCTGCTGGGCCCCATACATCTTTAAAACGATCTTGTCCGAAAACCAGTAGCTCACCCCATTCATCACCAGGGCAAAACCAAACGCCAAGACCATCCCCTGATTTCCGCCCAGCGCCTTCCCGGCAAACACCAGCAGGACGGTCAAGAGGGTCAGAAAAAAGGTTGTTTTCAGTGCATTCACGGAGAGACCTCCTTATCGATGCAGAACAGACCGTTCCTGGATCGGGTGCCCGGCCGCATATTCGTGGACCGTCATCTTTCGACCCCCTTCCGGCTGCAATTGGTCTATTAAGATATAACCCATCCCTGCCGCCACTTCAAGTCCTTTATCGGAGAGGCGGAGGATCTCCCCCGGCGTTCCCCAGGTTCCATCCCGGCTGCCGATCCGAAGACGAATGATTTTCCACCGCTCTTTCTCATAGAAGGTTGCACTTCCCGGCCAGGGGGCGACGCCGCGGGCCCGATTGAAAATCGCCTCGGCGCTCTCCTCCCAGCGGATGAGGCCGTCTTCTTTCTTCAATAATGGCGCAAGGGTTGCCTGGGAGTCGTCTTGAGCCATCGGCGTCAGCGTCCCCGCTTTTAAGCGGCCGAGCGTCTCCATCAAGAGGGCGGCCCCCGCCTCGGACAGACGCGGCGCCAAGGTCTCCGCCGTTTCCTCCGGGTCGATCGGAACGGCCCGCCGGAGAAGCATCGCCCCGGTGTCCATTCCGGCATCCATCTGCATCGTCGTGATCCCGCTCTCGCGCTCTCCCCGAATGAGGGCCCACTGAATCGGGGCGGCCCCCCGGTATTTGGGAAGGAGCGACCCATGGACATTGATGCAGCCAAAGGGGGGGATTTTCAAGACCGATTCGGGAAGGATCTGACCGAAGGCGACGACGACGATCAAGTCGGGCGAGAGTTGGGCGAGCGTCTGGATAAACCCGGGGTCCTTTCTGATCCGCTCCGGCTGAAAAACTGGAATCGAACGCTGCGCGGCGGCCACCTTAATCGGCGGCGGCGTTAAGACCTCTCCCCGCCCCTTGGGGCGGTCGGGCTGGGTGACGACCGCGATGACCTCTTCGGAATCGGCGAGCGCTTGGAACGAGGGGAGGGCAAAGGCGGGTGTTCCCATGAAGATGGCGCGGAGTCGTTTCGAGAGCGGAGGCGGCATTTCAAAAGCTTTCCCCTTGCTTTAACATTTTTTTGAATTTGCGAAAGAAGATGTCTTTTTTGAGGCTGCTGAAGCGGTCGACCATTAAGACCCCGTTGATATGGTCGATCTCATGTTGAAAGAGGCGGGCGAGCAATCCCTCCCCTTCTAACCGGATCTCTTTCCCCTCACGGTCGACCCCTCTGAGCAGGACCCGATAGGCCCGCTTCACCTTCTCATGATATCCGGGAATCGAGAGACACCCTTCGTCTGCGATCTCCTCCCCTTCCATCTCAATGATCTCAGGGTTAATGATCACCAGGGGGCCTTTGCGCGCCGTGGGCTCCTCTTCCTGCACGGAGAGGTCATAAACGAAGAACCGATGGGGGTCGCCGACCTGAGGCGCCGCCAGGCCAAGCCCGGGCGCAGCATAGAGGGTCTCGATCATATCATTAATCCGCGCCTGGAGCGTGCCGTCGATCTCTCGGACCTCCTCCGCCCGATTCAGCAAAACCGGCGTCGGATATTTTACGATTTCTAAAACAGCCATGCGAACTCCTTAACCCATCTCAATGCTTAAATAAAAAATTATACCGACCGGTCCTACCTTAATCAAGCTCTTTCTCGGCAGCCTTAAGTCAGAGTCCAGGTTGAGATCCATTGTTGCGAAGATTGAATCGATGGTGCTCACCTTACTATATTGTCCTTCAACCGTTTCCCTTCGACAAGCTCAGGGCGAACGGACTTCGGTTCCCTTTTCTCCTTCCATGCTGAGCTCGGAAGCACATTTTCAGTCCGTTATTCCCGCTCTGCCCGTGGCCCTCATCAGCGGTTCACCACCAGGCCATTTTATTTGGTTGCAAATTTTTAGACTACATATTAATATCGACTGTGGTTCAGGCAATCCGATTCTATCGCTTCAAAAACAAAAAACTGATACTTACGATACGAACGGAGGAAAAGATGAAACATCTTCTCGGTGCGATCGGTGTGATGGCGCTTTCACTCAGCCTCGTGATTCCGCTCCAGGCTGCGGAGAAAGAAACCAAAAAGGGAAAAACCGGGATCAAAAACATGTCTCAGGAAGAGTTGGTCAAGTTGGCGATGAGTGCCGCGCCTGAGCACATCTCAAAAGATGCGACGATCATGGTGCCGGGTCCGGACGGCAAACTGGTCGAGGCGAAGAAGGGGAGCAATGGATTTACCTGCATCCCGGATGTGGATGGAATGTCGGTTCCCGATCCGATCTGCTTTGACGCGGAGTCAGGCAAGTGGGTGAATGATCTCATGAGCGGGGCACCCAAACCGACCAATACTGCCCCCGGCATCGCCTACATGGCGCGGGGCGGCTGGCATTTCGAAAAAGATGGAAAGATCTTGATGAAAAACGAAGCGGGGGCAAAAACAATGCAGGAGCCGCCCCACTGGATGGTCTTCTGGCCGTTCGATTCAAAGACGAGCGGCATCCCCTCGATGCCGAGCAAACTCGGCAGCTATGTTATGTGGGACGGCACCCCGTATGCTCACATGATGATCTATCAAGACCCGAAGAAAATGAAATAATGATCGGTCGAGCAGTAAAACAGTCCGCTTTCGTCAAGGAGCCTCCGTCTACACGGGGGCTCCTTAGGCCGAACGGGTCGATCGTCTCTTTCTTGTTTTGGTGGCCAGCTCCAACATCCGCTCCCGCCCTTCCTCTTTCAGCAGCTTTTGAATGATCCGCTTTCCCGCCTCGACCCCCGGCTGGTCAAAAGGATTGATCCCATAAAGCTTTCCGGCAAAGACCGTCTGATACTCAAAGAAATAAAAAAGCGCTCCGAGGTGATACGCGTCGACCGCCGGCACAATCAATTTGCAGCTCGGGCGGGCCGCCTCGGTTAAAGAGGCTTCGATCCCGCGTTGCTCAATCTTCAGAAGGCCGCCGAGCGTGTGGCCGGCCAACAGGGCCAACGGGTTGTCGGCCCGGACGGTCGGAAAGGAGAGGTCTCTCTCCAACGTTTCCACCACCAGGAACTGAATCGTCTTATCGAGCGGCCCCTCCATATAAAGTTGCAGCTGCGAGTGCTGATCGGTCGCCCCCACGGCGACCACCGGCGTCTGGCCGACCGGGGTCTTTCCGCCGCCCAATACCTTCTCTTTTCCAAGGCTCTCCGCCCAGAGCTGGGCAAACCACTGCGCCACCCCAACCAGCTGCTCCGAGTAGGGCATCGTGACGAGGATGTTCCGCTTTTTGATTAAAAAAGACCAATAGTGAATGAACGCGGCCCAGATCGCGCCGTTTTCATGGGAAGCACATTTTCGGAACTCTTCGTCGAGATCGGCCGCCCCCTGCAACATCGACTGGATGTCGACTCCGGAAACAGCCGCCGGGAGAAGACCGACCGGCGTCAAGACCGAGTAGCGCCCCCCGATCTGCTCCGGGATTTCCAAGATCTCATATCCTTCTTTCAGCGCGATCTCCCGCAACGCTCCCTTTTTCGGATCGGTCGTCACAATGAAATGGCCCGTCCCCTTCTCCTTGCCGACTTTCTTATAGATCCATTTTTGGAATAAAAGAAACTGCGCCAGGGTCTCAATCGTCCCGCCGGACTTGGTCACGACATTGACGACCGTCTTCGCCGGATCGAGCAGGTCGAGCAGCGGCGCCACCTCCGTCGGATCGACATTGTCGAGAAAGAACATCCGCGGTCCGTTCCGCTCCGTCTTAGAGAGAAGGTTGTAGTAGGGAGAATGAAGCGCCTGCTGGATTGCGATCGGCCCCAACGCCGACCCGCCGATCCCCAGGAGGACGAAGTTCTCAAAACGGCCCCGGATTTTCTTGGCGATCGCAGTCACCTTCTCCGTCGACTGGGACGGCAGGTCTAGAAAACGCATCAATCCTTTGTGTCGGTCTTCTCGAAAGGAGCGGTCGATCTCCTCCAGCAAGGGAAACGCACGCGAACACTCTTCCTCACTCATGCCATTAACCGGCCCGATCTGGTCGGACATCATATTTCTGAAATCGAATGTCAGGGCTGGAACGCGCTTCATGCTTCCTCCTCAATCATCAACTTGACTTCCGTATCCCCGTTTGTTAGGATGCAGTTGCGGGGTGGAGCAGTCTGGTAGCTCGTCGGGCTCATAACCCGAAGGTCGTCGGTTCAAATCCGGCCCCCGCAACCAAGTTACCCCAGATTAAATCGCCTGCATTCGAGAATTCAAATTTACCGCAGGCCGTCGAAGAAGGTTAGCTCTTGAGGCTAACCTTTTTTATTTTTACCCCTTCCAACCGACCTTAAGCATCTTTACGTTTGAGTCGTCCTCTTTCCGTGAGACAGTCAGGCAACACTATAGAATAATGTTTCAAACGATTCAATGGAAAAAGCGTATTTCTCACCAAGGACGCTTCCGGAACGTCCCCGCCCCTTTGAAAAAAGGCGAAAAGTTTTTTCTCCCCTCGCTGAAAAAGACCGATACCTCGCTCTTTCCCTTGACGAAACAGGGTTAGCCGATATACTGGGGAGGCAATCCGCACTTCCACTGATCTATAAGAGAATGAAAATTTCGACCCCCCTTCAACGATATTGTCTTGCGCTCGCAGTCGTCGCCCTTCTCTTTTTATTAAGAACGATCCCGGGCCTTCCTGTCGCTACGGGGAGCGGGTCTCTTCTTTTGTTTGCCGCCGCTGCCATCTGCGGACGGGCCGGCGGCATCGGACCCGGCCTTCTCGTCTCTTTCTTTTTCCCGCTGATCGGCTCTCTTCGAGGCTCCGAAGCCTCCCTCGGCATCGGCCCGCTCCTTCTTGGAGGAATTTTGGCCACCCTTCTCGGCGCGAGATGGGGGTCGGCCCGACGCAGCGAGGAGGCGTTGAAAATAAAAAAACTCAAACTGGAGAAAAAACTCGTCGATCAAAATCACGTTGAGGAGGAGCTCAACGCGGCGCTCTCTCTGACCCATTCCGCGCTCGAATCGACCACGGACGGGCTCTTGATGGTCAACCGAGAGGGGAAGATGACCGGTCACAATAAAAAGTTTGTTGAGATGTGGCGGATTCCTTCCGAAATCGTCGCTTCCCGGGACGACAACCAGGCACTCGCCTACGTTCTTGAACAGCTGAAGGAGCCGGAGCGCTTCCTCGCCCAGGTCCGAGCGCTCTATGCCGAGCCCGATACCGAAAGCTTTGATCTCCTCGAATTCAAAGATGGACGGCTCTTCGAGCGCTACTCCAAACCTCAGAAAATCGAAAACGTCGGTGTGGGACGGGTTTGGACCTTTCGGGATGTCACCGAATCGCGGCGAAACGAGCAGGCGCTTCAGGAGCAGGCGATTCGAGATTCGCTGACCGGGCTGTATAATCGCCGCTACTTCGACCAACGGACGGAAGATGAAATCGTCCGCGCCGACCGGGAAAACCAGCCGTTGGCCATCTTGATGTGCGATCTGGATTCTTTCAAAGTGTTAAATGACACCCTCGGGCATCAGGTGGGAGATCGGGTCTTGAAGGCGGTGGCGATGAGCATCCTCGATTCCACCCGGGGGATCGATCTGATTTTCCGATGGGGCGGCGATGAAATCGTGGTGCTCCTCTCTAAAACGACCCGGGAGGGGGTTCTCACCGCCGCGACCCGGATCCGAGAGGGAATCCTGAAAATCGGAAAAGAGCTCGACATCCCGCTTGATCTGAGCATCGGCGCCGCCCTCTACCCCGAGCATGGCCGCACGATTGACGCGTTGATCAACATGGCCGACCGCTCCCTTTATATCGCTAAAAAGGGAGGGGACAAGATTCACATCGGCGATATGGAATATGTTTTGGATGAAGCTGCGGTGCAGATCGTCTTTCAGCCGGTCGTGTCGCTCCCCTCGCGCGACATCATCGGATACGAAGCGCTGAGCCGCGATCCGTCTCTTCGGCTGAGCATTCAAGATCTCTTTAAAAAATATCAGGCGATCGGACAGCTCAGCGAGTTGAAGCGAATCTGCTTTCTCGCTCAATTGAAGGAGGCGCAGGCGCTTCAATTAAAGCGGGTCTTCATCAATGTCGATTTCCATCTTCTCGACCAACTCCCCCTCCTTTCTAAACCGCCCGATCTCGATGTCATCCTGGAGATCTCGGAATCGGAGGCGCTCCTGGGGATTGACCGATATCTTGAGATCGCCCGCCGGTGGAGAGGAGAGGGATTTCGGTTCGCCATCGACGACTTCGGCGCCGGCTTCGTCTCCTTCCCCTTCATCTCGCAATTGGTCCCGGAATATATTAAGATAGATCGGTCGGCCCTCTTGCAAGCGGTCGCATCCACCCCCTTTCGGAAATTCATGAAAGAGCTGGTCGGGACGCTGAGAAATTTCGAAGCGTCCGGAATTATCGCCGAGGGAATCGAAACAGAGGAAGAGCTGCAGGTCGTCCGCGAGATGGAGATCTCCCTCGCACAAGGTTTTCTCCTCGGAAAACCGGAGAAACTCCATCAAACAAGACACTCTTCCTCCTTCCATCAGTAGCTCTCGCGGTAGATTTCGATGAATGACCGGCGTCCTTCGGAAAGCAAACCTGCATCGGAGACCGTCCGGCGGCGGATCCTCTCCGCGCTCGACGATCAGACGATGACCGCGCGCGATCTCTCGAAGCAGCTTCGGATTTCAGAAAAAGAGGTCCTCGCCCACCTGGCGCACGTGGGAAAGAGCCTCCACCCGCCGAAACGTCTCGTCGTGGAACCCTCCCTTTGCAACAAATGCGGATTTACCTTCGACGATCGCCGGAAATTCTCCATCCCGAGCCGCTGTCCCCGCTGTCACCACGAGGGAATCTCCCCTCCCGCCTTCCGAATCGTACCGCGCTAGACTTTGAATCCGAATTTTTCCAATCCCGTCGCAATGTGAATCCGTTCTTGACCCTTCCCGAGATCCATGATATCCGTTGAGGAGTTTTGGAGAGCGCCCTTGGACATCTTCATCGCCCGCCAGCCGATCTTCGACCGGAATCAGGAGGTGTTCGCCTACGAGCTCCTCTTCCGCTCCAGCCTCGAAAATTTCTTCAGCCACCCCGACCTTGACCAGGCTTCGAGCAAGGTCGCGCTCGACAGCTTCTTTACCCTGGGGATCGATACGATTACGGGGGGGAAGAAAGCCTTCGTCAACATCGGCCGCGAGATGCTGGTCAACGGGTATGTCGCCCTTCTCCCGAGAGAATTGACCGTGGTCGAGATCTTAGAAGTGGTTCAGCCCGATCCGGCCGTTCTCGCCGCCGTCCGAAAGCTCAAACAGGCGGGATATCTGATCGCGCTCGATGATTTCGTCAACCACCCCCATCTTAAACCGTTGGTCGACCTGACCGACATCATCAAGGTCGACTTCTTGGCGACCGACAAGAAGGAGCAGGCTGCGCTGGCTGAGCACTACGCGCCGCGGGGGATTCAACTCGCCGCGGAAAAGGTCGAGACCCGGGACGCCTTTGAAGAGGCGCTCAAGCTCGGATATACCTATTTCCAAGGCTATTTTTTCGCAAAACCAACCATCATCGTCGGCAAGGAGGTCCCCGGGTTCAAATTGAACTATCTTCGGATCCTCCAAGAAATCCAGCAGCCTGAATTGAACCATGAAAAGGTCGAAGAGATTCTGAAGACGGAGGTGTCGCTCTCCTACAAACTGCTCCGCTACATCAACTCCGCTTTTTTCGGCTGGCGGGTCGAGATTCGATCGATCCAACATGCCGTGGTGATGCTTGGAGAAGATGACTTTAAGCGATGGGCTTCGTTTATCGCCCTCTCCAGCATGGGGAAGGACAAGCCGAACGAGCTCGTCTTCCAGGCCATTCTCCGGGCGCGTCTCTTAGAGCGCTTGGCGCCGGCGGTCCGTCTCTCCGAACGGGCCCAGGATCTTTTTTTAATGGGGCTTTTCTCGCTGATCGATGCCATCGTCGACCGTCCCATCGTCGACATTTTAATCGATTTGCCGATCGCCGACGATATCAAGGCGGCGCTGCTGGGAGAGCGGGGACGCCTGCGGGATATTTATGAGATGGCGGTGGCGTATGGACAGGGGGCTTGGGGTCCCTTTTCGGAGCTTGCCCTGAAGCAGGGGGTCGATGAGAGCCGCTTGCCTCCGATTTATCGGGAAGCGTTGGAGTGGGCGAGCCGAAGCTTTTCATCGGCACAGGGGGCGGAGTAACCGCTCGATCCGCTCGATCCGATAGACTTAAAGGACAGGACGATGGAGATCAAACCGCGGCAGGCCGCCCTCATCCTCGCTTGGCTTTTCCTGACCGCCGCACCCCCTTTTGTTTCTCATGGAACGGGAGAAGCGGCGCCGTCGATCGAAAATCGATCGCCCCCGCAGACCGCCCGGCCCGGGAAACAGGTCGAGAAAGGGGTCTTTCTCATCGCCGATCGTCGCCTCCTCGACCCGAATTTCGCCGAAACGGTTGTCTTAATCACCGCCCATGGAACGCAAGGGAGCGTCGGGGTGGTGATCAATCGGCCGACCGCGACACCGCTGGCACGCGCCTTCCCGACCGTCAAAGCGTTTGAAAACCGGTCGGAGCGGCTCTTTATCGGCGGGCCGGTCCAGCGCGAGGTGATGATCTTCCTTTTTCGGACCGATGCGCCGCCCGAATCGTCGATTCCCATCTTCGAACGCGTCTACAGCGCCCCGATCATCGACACCTTAAGCGGGCTGATTTCTCGAGGACGTCCGAACGACCGCTTCCGGATCTATTCCGGTTATGCCGGGTGGGGACCGGGCCAACTGGAACATGAAATCGATCGGGGCGATTGGCGGCTCCTCCCCGGAGAGGCCGAACGGCTCTTCAAAGACGAGACCGACTCGATCTGGGAGGAGCTGTTCCGACGGAGCTCACAGCAGTCGGTCAAGGCGTGTGGTCGGATCGACCCCTGCACCGCCCCGATCGGTCCCGGCCTAGATTAATTTCCAAGTTTATCCCTCTCTTGCCCTCTCGCCATCCCGCGCATCTCTTCAAAGAAAGCCGCGCATCCCAGCGGTCCTTCCGGACGGGCCCTTATCGACTTTTGATGCGACCGACCGAATAAAAATCCAAGGGCCAAAACGGGAAGGTATTCTGCCTAACGTCTCAATTTTATTGCTTCCGCGCGGAATACTGTGTTATATAGAAATTTTCCGTTCGATCGTGTGGACGGGTACGGCAAGGAGGCTTCCGTGAAGAAGCGTGCATTGACCCCCTCGTGGATGAAAGAAGGAGAAAAATACCTGATGGGGAACTACGCCCGGTTTCCCCTGGTTTTGAAAAGAGGGAATGGGGCGACAGTCGTCGATGTCGATGGAAAGCGCTACCTCGATTTCGTCAGCGGGGTGGCGGTGAACGTCCTCGGTCACTGCGATCCGCGGGTCGTCAAAACGCTTCAGAAGCAGGCGGAGACGCTTCTCCATGTCTCCAACCTTTACTACAACCTTCCCCAGATCGAGCTGGCGAAGCTTTTAGTCACCGGCTCCTTTGCCGAGCAGGTCTTCTTTTGCAACAGCGGGGCGGAGGCAAACGAGGCGGCGATCAAGCTCGCCCGGAAATATGCCAAGGAGAAACGCGATCCGGGCCGATTTGAAATCATCGCGGCGCACGGCTCCTTTCATGGTCGGACGCTGGCGACCGTCACCGCCACCGGCCAGGAGAAATACCAAAAAGGCTTCGAGCCGCTTCTCCCCGGCTTTCTCCATGTCCCCTACGGCGACCCGGGCGCGATCGAAAAGGCGATCACCCCCCGCACCGCCGCCCTCCTGCTGGAGCCGATTCAGGGGGAGGGAGGGGTTCGAATTCCGCCGAAAGGCTACCTCGCCCGGGTGCGGGAGATTTGCGATGCCCACCGGCTGCTCCTGATTCTCGACGAGGTCCAGACCGGCATTGGACGGACCGGCCGGCTCTTCGCCTATGAACAGGAAGGAATTCTCCCCGACATCATGACGCTGGCCAAGGGGCTCGGCGGCGGGGTGCCGATCGGGGCGATGCTGGCGACCGGTGAGGTCGCGGCGTCCTTTACCCCGGGAAGCCATGCGTCGACCTTCGGCGGCAATCCACTCGTCTGTGCCGCCGGGGTGGCGGTGATGAAGCAGGTGGCCCGGGCCCCTTTTCTCAAGGGGGTTCGTGAACGGGGCGGGTATCTGATGAAGCGGCTCTCGGAGCTTCAGCAGAAAAGCGCCGTCATCAAAGAGGTCCGCGGGATGGGACTGATGGTCGCAATCGATCTGACGGTCCCGGCGGCGGAGGTCATCAACAGAGCGATGTCACGGGGGCTCCTTCTGAATAAAACATCCGATCAAACCCTCCGGTTCGTTCCGCCGCTTACGATCAGACGGCAGGAGATCGATCGGATGATTTCCATTCTCTCCGATCTATTGGAGGAAGAAAAGTGAAGGAAGAAAAGCGAGGATCTGGCACCGCCCGTCCGAGCGTGGGGCCTGGGGGCATCGGAGCGTCCCACCGACCGGGAGCGGACGGGCCTCCAGATAAAATGGAGGCGCACCATGCCGAAGCGTGACCTGCTCAGCCTGGCATCGTTACCGATCGACGAGATCGAGTGGCTCTTGAGCCGGGCCCAGTTTTATAAAAATCGGAGCCGCGCCTCGCGGGAGTCGCACCCCCTTGCGGGACGGTCGATCGGCCTTCTCTTTGAGAAATCGTCGACCCGGACCCGCGTTTCGTTTGAGGTGGCGGTCAGCCGGCTCGGCGGGCATCCGATCTTTCTCTCATTCGACGACATCCAGATCAAGCGGGGCGAGACCATCGGCGATACGGCGCGGGTTCTCTCCGGCTATCTCGACGGCCTGGTCATCCGAACCTATGAGCAGGAAAAGCTGGAAGAGTGGGCGCAAAACGCGGCGATCCCGATCATCAATGGGCTGACGGACCAGCACCACCCCTGTCAAATTCTCTCCGACCTTCTCACCATCCTGGAAAAACGTGGAAAGCTCAAGGGGCTGACGCTGGCCTATATCGGCGACGGGAACAATATCGCTCACTCGTTGATGGAGGGGGGGGCGAAGGTCGGGATGCGGGTCGTGATCGCCTGCCCGAAGAAATTCACCCCCGACCCTGTGATTATTCGAAGGGCCCAGGCGATCGCCCGGGAGACCGGCGGACGGGTCGAAGTGATCCACGATCCGATCGCCGCGGCGAAAGGGGCCGACATCTTCTATACCGACGTCTGGGTCTCGATGGGACAGGAGAAAGAGCAGCGGGCGCGACGTAAAATTTTCAAGCCGTATCAGATCAATCAAAAATTGATTGCGCAGGCCAAAACCGATCTGCTCGTCATGCACTGCCTCCCCGCCCACCGGGGGGAGGAGATCGCCGCCGAGGTGATGGACGGACCGCATTCAATCGTCTTCGATCAGGCCGACAATCGCCTCCCGATGCAGCAGGCGATCTTAGAGAGATGGATTGGGTAGATCGACCGATCGGCTTAAGACTTAACACAGATCAGCCCCGAGGCTTTTAGGAAAGAGGAGCATGGACAAAAAAATAAAGAAAGTGGTTTTGGCCTATTCCGGCGGTCTCGACACCTCGGTGATCATCCGCTGGCTGATCGAGCGATATCGCTGTGAGGTGGTTGCCTTTTGCGCCGACGTCGGACAGGGGGAAGAGCTCGATGCGGTCGCCGAGAAGGCAAAAAAGACCGGGGCGAGCAAGGTCGTCATCACCGATTTAAAAGAGATCTTCGCGAAAGAGTACCTCTTCCCGATGCTCCGGGCGAATGCCGTCTATGAGGGATCATATCTGCTCGGGACCTCGATTGCCCGGCCGTTGATTGCCAAAGCCCAAATGGATGTCGCAAAAAAAGAGCGGGCCGATGCGGTGGCGCACGGCGCGACCGGCAAGGGGAACGACCAGGTCCGGTTCGAGCTGACCTATCTCTCGATCGATCCGTCGATCGAGATCATCGCCCCCTGGCGCGACTGGGAATTCAAATCCCGCTCCGAGCTGATCGCCTACGCCCATCAGTACGGCATCCCGGTGACGGCGACGGTGGCGAAACCATACAGCATCGATCGCAATCTCTTTCATGTCAGCTATGAAGGGGGAATTTTGGAAGACCCCTGGCGCGAGCCGCCCGCCGAGATGTTCACCTTTACCGCGTCTCCCGAGTCGGCGCCCGACGCGCCGCACTATGTCGAGATCGGCTTTGTCGACGGCGATCCGGTCTGCCTCGACGGAAAGAAATACTCCCCGGCGAAGCTGGTCGCCGAGTTGAACCGCATCGGCGGGGCCCATGGGATCGGGCGGGTCGACCTGGTTGAAAATCGGTATGTCGGGATCAAATCGCGCGGGGTCTATGAGACCCCCGGCGGGACCCTCCTTCATCTGGCCCACCGGGCGGTCGAATCGCTGACGCTGGATCGGGAAGTCCTCCATCTGCGCGACAGCCTGATCCCGCAGTATGCGCGATTGGTCTACTACGGCTACTGGTTCTCCCCCGAACGAGCATTGCTCCAGCAGTTGATCGACGGCGCGCAAAAAGGGGTGACCGGAACGGCCCGGCTGAAGGTTTATAAAGGAGCGGTCACGGTCGCCGGCCGCAAATCGCCCCGCTCGCTCTATCGGCAAGAGATCTCGACCTTTGAGAAGGACACCATCTACATTCCGAAAGAGGCGGAAGGATTTATTCGCCTCAATGCGATGCGACTGAAACTCCTCGCCATGAACAAGAAGGGACAAAGAGGATTGCGTGGTAAGAAAAAGTAAAAATAAAAAACCGGGCAAAGAAATTGGAAACCCGCGGGGGAAAAAATCGGCCTCTGATTCCGCAATCCGCAACCCGCAATCGGCAATCGCCTCTTCCCCCGCCTTTACCAAAGCCTGGGAAGGCCGCTTCGCCGAGGCGACCGATCCGCTCGTGGAGCGATTCACCTCGTCGTTCTCGTTTGACCGGCGGCTCTATCGGTATGACATTCAGGGGAGCCTCGCCCACACCGAGGCGCTCGCCCGGGCCGGCCTGCTGACCGAGGCCGAGCGTAAGACGATTCTGGGCGGCCTCAAGACCATCGCGGCGGAGATCGCCGCCGAAGGCGTTCAGGCCGCGCCGGCCGATGAAGACATTCATATGCACATCGAGCGTCGCCTGGTGGAAAAGGTCGGCGCCGTCGGCGGAAAGCTCCACACCGGCCGGAGCCGAAACGATCAGGTCGCGCTCGATCTTCGTCTTTATCTTCGGGAAGAGACCCGAACGATACTGGAGCAGATCCGGTCGGTTCAGGGGGCGCTGGTCTTCCAGGCGGAGCGTCACATCGAGACGATTCTCCCCGGCTACACCCACCTGCAGCGGGCCCAGCCGATCTCGCTGGCGCATCAGCTCCTCGCCTACTACGAGATGCTGGAACGAGACCGGGGGCGGTTGCTCGACAGCCTCAAGCGGCTTGACCAGATGCCGCTCGGCGCGGGGGCGCTCGCCGGAAACGGTTTTTCGATCGACCGCACATCGGTCGCGCGGGCCCTTGGCTTCTCCGAGGTGACCGCCAACAGCCTCGATACGGTCAGCGACCGAGATTTTGTCGTGGAGTTTCTCTCGGCCGCCTCACTGACGATGATGCATCTTTCCCGATGGGCGGAGGAGTGGATCCTCTGGGCCTCCTCGGAGTTTCGGTTCATTGAGCTTCCCGACCGCTTCTGCACCGGGAGCAGCATGATGCCGCAGAAGAAGAATCCGGATGTACTTGAGCTAATCCGCGGTAAAACCGGCCGGGTGTATGGGGCGCTGGTCACCCTGTTGACGTTGCTGAAGGGGCTTCCCCTCTCCTATAATAGGGATCTACAGGAGGACAAGGAGCCGCTCTTTGACACGGTCGACACCCTTCAAAGCGCGCTGCGGCTGATGGCGGAATTGGTTCAGCAGGCTTCGTTCAAAGAAGAAAAGATGCGGGAGGCGACCCGAGAGGGCTTTCTTTTGGCGACCGACCTGGCCGACTATCTCGTCCGAAAAGGGCTTCCGTTTCGCCAGGCGCACAAGGTGATCGGACAGATCGTTCAGCGGAGCCTGGAGCATGGAAAGCCGGCGGAAGCCTGGACGCTCTCCGAACTCCAGGAATGCTCCCCCCTTTTTCAAGAAGATGTGGCCGATTGCTTCTCGCTCAGCCGTTCTTTAGAGAGAAAAGGGGGAATCGGCGGAACCTCGCCCGCCTCCATCTCGGCAGAACTCCGCAGGATCAAGCGCAAGCTGAAGGAGTAGGAAGCGTTTCGATATTCCGTAGGGGCATTGAACCGAGATGAAAAAGCAGCTATACTACCTTCTCATCTTTTTTCTCTTGTTTTTATGCTTTCACTTTATAGCGGCTTGTGGTAGAAAGGGAAATCCGATCCCGCCGGACCAACCCCGTCGGGCGAAACCGGCCCCTTCACAAAGCCAGCAACCTGATTCGAACGATCCGTCTGTGCGTGACAAGTAGCGATTCGTCTGATTCTGAGTCTAAGGAGGACCCATGCAGCTGATACAGCTCGGTAAAGGTGCGAATAAGCGGTCCAATGCAAAACAACGCAGAAAGATTTTATTTATTGAACCGTATCCGGAAAACAACGTCTACCGTATGGCCCCAACGGAGCGCCAGGCCCTTTGGTTTCCAAAGCTGAGCCTTCCCAGCCTCGCCGCCTACACGCCGGCCCATTGGGAGGTTCAAATCGTCGACGAGAGCGTCGATCAGATCAACTTCGATGCGCAGGTCGACCTGGTCGGCATTTCAGCGATGACCTGTTATGCGCCGCGGGCCTATGAGATTTCCCAGCGCTTCCGTGCGCGGGGGATCAAGGTGGTGCTCGGAGGGGTTCATCCAAGCTATATGCCGGACGAGGCGGCGAAGTTCTCCGACGCGGTCGTCATCGGCGAGGCGGAAGACCTCTGGCCGAAGCTCCTCCAAGATTTTGAAGAGGGGAAGATGCAACCGCAATATCGGATGGATCAGTTCCCGGCGATGGATGGATATCGCCAGACGCGGCTCGATCTCTTGGATCAAGATGCCTATATGACCGGCCAGTGTTTGATGACGACCCGGGGCTGCCATTTTGAGTGCGAGTTCTGCTCGGTCTCTCCTTTCAACGGAAAGACGACCCGCCGGCGGCCGGTCGCCGAGGTCGTTGCCGAAATCCAGCGGGTGAAGGAGTGGCGGCGGAGCAAGATCGTCGACAAGATGCTCAAGGGTCCGATCTTCCAACGCTTTAAAACCTCGCTCCGGTTCTTCTCCGGAATTGAAGATGGGACGATCTTCGCCTTCGTTGACGACCTCCACAACTCAAACCGGACCTACTGTAAAGAGCTTTGGACCGCGCTCAAAGCGCTCGATATCAAATGGGGGGCGCAGTGCACCCTCTTCTTAGGGGACGAGCCCGACATGGTCAAGCTCGCCGCCGACTCGGGCTGTGTCTCGATGTTCGTCGGGTTGGAATCGATCTTCGAGGCGAGCATCGACGAGACGAATAAGCCGTTTAACCGGGTCGAGCAGTATGAGCGGCAGATCAAGTGCTTTCACGACCATGGGATTATGCTCAATCCGGGGGTGATTTTCGGATTCGATCACGACGATGAGACGGTCTTCGAAAAAACGGTCGAATTCTTGATTCAGAACAACATGGAGCTCGCTTACTTCAACATCTTGACCCCGCTGCCGGGAACCCCGCTCTTTGATCGGATGAAGGCCGAGGGACGGATCGTCCATACCGAGTGGGAGAAGTATGACGGAAAACATGTCGTCTTCCAGCCGAAGCGGATGTCGCCGGAAGCGCTGCAGGAGGGATTTTTCTGGGCAAACCACCGCTTCTTCTCGCACGACTCGATCTTAAGACGGCTCTTCTACACACGGCAGCGGTTGGTCGCCCGGTGGGCGATGAACCTCGCCTTCCGGAGCATCGTCAAGCGAACCGCCCCGAAAGGAAGCCTCTCGCCGCTGTCGCAGGTGATCCAGAATCTCCAGGCGAAGCTGCCGAGCTATGAGACGGAAAATCTGATTCCAAACGCGCTGCACTCGTTGCGAGAAAAAGTCCAAGAGGTCTCGGGTCAGATCGATCATTTTCTCCAAATCCGGGCCCACAAAGGGGAAACCTTCCGGGAGCTCCGTGTCAATCTGGAGGGAACGCTCGATCAGTTGAACGCGAAAGAGTTGAAGAAGCGGATTTTAGCGGCGACGGAGCGGACGAAGATCGACATCATCCTCAACTTCGAACACCTCCAACATGCCACCCCGGCGGCCCTCTCGGCGCTGGCCGATCCGCAATTCCTAAAGAGAGCCGCCTCGGCGGCCAGTGTAAAATTTATGAACCTAAAAAAGTCGTTCCAGCAGGCGGTCGATCCGGCCCTGCTCTCGCTGGAGGTAGGAGAATAGCCCCATGCACGACTTCCGATTCAAAAAAGGGAAGCTTTACTGCGAGAATGTTTCCCTGGAGGCGATCGCCGAGCAGGTCGGAACCCCCTTCTACGTTTATAGCCACGGCACCCTTCGGCGGCATTTCCTCGCTTACAAAAAAGCCTTTGCCAAGGTTCCCCACCTGATTGCTTTTGCGATGAAGGCGAGCGCGAACCTCTCCATCCTGCGCCTCTTTGCGAAAGAAGGGGGCGGGATCGACATCGTCTCCGAAGGGGAGCTGCACCGCGCGCTGGTCGCCGGGGTCGATCCGAAGAAGATCGTCTTCGCCGGGGTCGGAAAGACCCGGATGGAGATGCAGGCGGCGCTCCGGGCCGAGATTCTGATGTTCAATGTCGAGTCGGCCCAAGAGCTGATCACCCTGGACGAAGTGGCCAAGTCGCTCCAGACCAAAGCGCCGGTGGCGCTCCGGGTCAATCCCGACATCAACCCGAAGACCCATCCCTATATTTCGACCGGATTGAAGAAGAGCAAGTTCGGCATCGAAATCACGAAGGCGGTCTCGCAATACCAGCTCGCCTCCCGCCTCTCGAACATCGAGGTGGTCGGCATCCACTCCCACATCGGCTCGCAGCTGACGCAAATCAAGCCGTTCGTCGATGCGCTGAAGCGGATTCGCCATCTGATCGACGAGCTGCGCGGCGGGGGACTGCAGATCCGCTATTGGGATATCGGCGGCGGGCTTGGAATTACTTATAATGCGGAAAAACCGCCTCTGCCGAAAGACCTCGCGGCGGCGCTCCTCCCGCTCCTGAAAGAGAGCGGCTGCACCATTATCTTAGAGCCGGGACGCTCGCTGGTCGGGAACGCCGGCGCGCTCGTCACCCGTGTGATCTATACCAAAGAGGGGGAGACCAAGAATTTCGTCGTCGCCGATGCCGGGATGAACGACCTGATTCGCCCGAGCCTCTATGAGGCCTATCACGAGATCGTGCCGGTAGTGAAGAAAAAAAGGAAGAACATGAAGGTCGATGTGGTCGGACCGATCTGCGAGTCGGGCGACTTTCTCGCGCAAGACCGGGTCCTGCCGCAGGTGGCGCAAGATGAGCTGTTGGC